>NZ_JBRRDY010000015.1:0-105339 GCF_056759935.1 Stenotrophomonas sp. STEN035 | reverse complement strand
AGCACGCACTAATCCCCGCCGGGATTGCCCGCCCCGCGGCCCCCCCACCCCGAGCGGGGTTTCCCCCGCTCCAAAAAAACTTGGCCGCCCCGGGGCGCCCCACTACCTGTCTTTCTTGAGAATGATGGTGATGTGGCCGTTGGTTTCCAGCAGCGCCAGGTCAACTTCATCCACGTCGTCGCATCCTGCATCGCGCATGGCCTTGGCGAAATCGGCCTTGCTCACCAGCTCGCGCTGCAGCACTTTCTGCAGCACATGGCCGTGACGCGCGAGTACCACCGGCTCACCTTCGATCATCCGCTCCACGGCCGGGCTGCGGGTGGTGATCCAGCCCACGAAGTAGTTCAAGCTGATCAGCGTCAGCGCCAACAGCAAGCCGCCACCCAATGAGGTGTCCGGGCCGAGCAAGGCGTTCTGCACGGCATTGCCCAACAACACCAGCAACAACATGTCGAACGGGGTGAACTGGCCCAGCGTACGCTTGCCTGCCAGCCGCACCATCACCAGCACCACGATATAGACAATCACCGCGCGCAGGATGAATTCCCACCACGGCATCGCCAGCGCAAAAAGATCAGACATGATTCCCCTCCATCACTCGATGACGCCATCGTCGGCCATCGCGGATAAAGATGATGCGAGCGGCCCGGCGACAACAACACCTGCCGGAATGGTTTCGTTCGCCACAAAAAAGAAGCCCCGCCGACCAGGGGGGGGTCGACGGGGCCGGGGAGCGGGCATTTGGGGAGGAATCCCCGCTCCGAGATCTGCTCCAGGGGATGGGAGAGATCCGCGACAGACGTTGCGTCTGTCGCGGACTATATGAGCATTCCCAACCTTGATGGATCGTGAAGATTCTGTCGTCGTTTCAAAAGAATTAAGGACAGATTCATCTGCCGAATAACGCTGACATTTATTAAATACGATGTAACGCGACGCATTGTTTCATTTACTAAAACTTTCTAGTTAAGAAACTAGAAAATCAATGAGCTTCGTCCCAATTTTCCCCGATTCCGGTGTCAACAACCAACGGAACACGCAGGCTCGCAGCCGATGCCATCCGTTGCTCGACTTCCGCGCGCAAGGTGTCGATGAATGCGATGTCAGCTTCGAACACCAGTTCATCGTGCACCTGCAGGATCATCTTGGCCTTGTCACTGTGTCCTTGCAGCCAAGTGTCCACGCTGACCATCGCGCGTTTGATGATGTCCGCCGCGGTGCCCTGCATCGGTGCGTTGATGGCGGCGCGCTCTGCGCCTGCACGCAGGCCCTGGTTGCGGGCGTTGATGTCGTTCAAGTACAGGCGGCGACCAAACAGGGTTTCCACGTAGCCCTGCTCACGCGCCTGCACGCGCATGCGCTCCATGAAATCGCGCACCGCCGGATAGCGGCTGAAATACAGCGCCACATAATCCTGCGCCTGACCGCGATCGATGCCGAGGTTCTTGGCCAGACCAAACGCGCTCATGCCGTACATCAGGCCGAAGTTGATCGCCTTGGCCGCGCGACGCTCATTCGGCGTCACTTCGTCCAGCGCGCGGCCAAATACCTCGGCAGCAGTAGCACGGTGCACGTCGGCGCCCTGCTCGAACGCGCGCACCAGCCCCGGATCTTCGGACAGATGCGCCATGATCCGCAGCTCGATCTGCGAGTAGTCGCAGGCCATCAACTTGCGTCCCGGCGGCGCAACAAATGCCTTGCGGATGCGACGGCCATCCTCGGTGCGCACCGGGATGTTCTGCAGATTGGGATCAGATGAGGACAGGCGCCCGGTCGCTGCACCCGACTGGTGATAGCTGGTGTGCACGCGGCCGGTGTCCGGGTTGACCATCTCCGGCAGCTTGTCGGTATAGGTGCTGCGCAGCTTGGCCAGCCCGCGGTACTCCAGGATTATCCGCGGCAGCTCATGCTGCTCGGCAATCGCTTCCAACGCTTCTTCATTGGTGCTGGGCTGGCCCTTGGGGGTTTTCACCAGCGCTGGCAGGCCAAGCTCGTCGAACAACACCGCCTGCAGTTGTTTGGGCGAATCCAGGTTGAAGGTGTGGCCGGCCAACTCGGTGGCCTTCTGCTGCGCGGCCAGCATGCGGGCGGACAGATCGCTGCTCTGCCGCTTCAGCTCGGCCGCATCGATGCGTACGCCGTTGGCCTCGATGCGTGCCAGCACCGGTACCAGCGGCATTTCGATATCGCGGTACACGCTGTGCAGCGATGGCACCGCCGCCAGCTGCGGGCCCAATACGCGATGCAGGCGCAAGGTGATATCGGCGTCTTCGGCGGCGTAGGCGCCGGCTTCGTCGATACCCACCTGGGCAAAGGAAATCTGCTTCGCGCCCTTGCCTGCCACTTCCTCGAACTTGGTGGTGGTGTAGCCGAGATAGCGCTGCGCCAGCGAATCCATGTCGTGGCGGGTAGCAGTGGAATTGAGCACGAAGCTTTCGAGCATGGTGTCGTCGGCATAGCCCTGCACGTCGACGCCGTGGCGGCGCAGCACATGAATGTCGTACTTGCCGTGCTGGCCGAGCTTCTTCTTGCCGGCGTCTTCCAGCAACGGCTTGAGCGCGTCCAACACCTGCTGCAGCGGCAGCTGTGCCGGCGCACCGGGGTAAATGTGGCCGACCGGGATATAGGCGCCCTTGCCGACCTCTACCGCCAGGCTGATGCCGACCAGGTTGGCGCGCATCGCGTCCAGCGCATCGGTTTCGGTATCGAAGGCGAATTCGTCGGCGGCCTGCAGGCGTTCCACCCAGGCCTGCAATTGTTCGGTGGTGAATACCGTTTCGTATTCACCCTTTTCCGCCATCGCTGGATCAAGGCCAACCACCGGCTCACTGTCGGCGGCCTTGGCATAGCCAGCGGCGGTGCCGCGCAGGCTGGGCTTGCTGTCACCAGCAACATCCGGTGCAGCAACGCCACCGAGTTCGCGCAGCGCCTGGGTAAAGCCGTAACGCGCATACAGGCCGCGCAGTGACTCCACGTCCTGCTCGCGCAGCTGCAGATCACGCGGACCTTGTTCCAGCGGCACGTCGGTGCGGATGGTGACCAGATCGCGGTTCAAGGGCAGGCGCGGCAGCGCAGCGCGCAGGTTTTCGCCGATCTTGCCCTTCATGCTCGGGGCGGCGGCGATCACGCCGTCCAGGTCGTTGTACTCGGCCAGCCATTTGGCGGCGGTCTTGGGGCCGCACTTCTCCACGCCCGGCACGTTGTCGACGGTGTCGCCCATCAAGGCGAGGTAGTCGACGATCTGCTCGGCATGCACGCCGAATTTTTCCATCACTGCCGCGTCCGAATCGGTGCGGCTGCCGGTCATGGTGTTGACCAGTGCCACGCCCGGGCGCACCAGCTGGGCAAAATCCTTGTCGCCGGTGGAGATGGTTACATCCAGTCCATCCGCAGCGGCGGCCAATGCAAGCGTGCCGATCACGTCATCGGCCTCGACGCCGTCGACACGCAGGATATCGATGCCCAGCGCCTGCACGATGTCGCACATCGGCTGCACCTGCGAGCGCAGGTCGTCGGGCATGGGCGGACGGTTTGCCTTGTACTCGGCATACATGTCGTCGCGGAAGGTCTTGCCCGGCGCATCAACCACGAAGGCGACGTATTCGGGCTTTTCCTTCAGCGTGGAACGCAGCATGTTGACCACGCCGAACAGCGCGCCGGTCGGCTCGCCATTGGCGTTGGTCAGTGGCGGGAGCGCGTGGAACGCGCGGTACAGGTAACTGGAACCGTCTATCAGGACTAATCTGCTCATGCGCTGATTCTACGCGGCGGGCCGCTGCTGCACGTGGACAGGCATAATCGGACCATTCCCACCGAAGGAAGCACCACCATGAAATCCCTGCTGCTGATCCCCCTGCTGGCCCTGGCCGGCTGCGCCACCCTCGGCGCTGGCTCGCCACCGGTAGATGTCAAAGGCGCGGATGTCACCCGCAAGGCGATGGACAACGGTGACACCATCGAGGAATACCGCGTCGGCGGCACCCTGCGCATGGTCAAGGTGACCCCGGCCCGTGGCGCCCCGTTCTACATGTACGACCGCGATGGCGACGGCCGCATGGACAGCGACAAGGACGGCACCAAGCCTGTGTATTGGAAGCTGTATAGCTGGTGATCTTCTACCCCTCCCTTGCGCGAAGCGCAGGGGAGGGTTGGGGAGGGGTGCTTTTGGCGGCCAAGCCTGGAGGCCAGCAGGCCCATTCACCCGGTACAACAATGCCCTCTATCGAGGGCTTTGTTGATTCTGGGTTCTGGTTTCTTTGGGGGCACAGCGGGAAGCACCCCTCCCCAGCCCTCCCCTTTGCCTACGGCAAAAGGGAGGGGGCAGAAGCCCCCGATTCGAGGGCTTTGTTGATTCTGGTTGCTGGTTTCTTTTGGGAACACAGCGGGAAGCACCCCTCCCCAGCCCTCCCCGTTGCCTGCGGCAAAGGGGAGGGAGCTCCTGGCCTCAGCGGATTACCAGCACCGGCACCGTGCTGCGGGCCAGCACTTCGGAGGTCTGGCTGCCCAGCAGTACCCGGGTGACGCCACGGCGGCCGTGCGAGGTCATCACCACCAGATCGCTGTTGCAGGCCTTGGCGGTGTCGATGATGCCGTCAGCGGCATAGCGGTCCAGCACGTGGTGGGTCTGCACGTCGGCCACATCAGCTGCGTGCGCGGCGGCCAGCGCCGGCTGCAGGATCTTCTGCGCGGCGTCCTCGCGGTCCTTTTTGTACTCCGGGCTGGCCTCGTAGCCGGCGCTCCAGCCCATGGCGTCGTACATGCCCACCGCCCACGGCTCGGAAACCGTGACGATGTCGGCATGCGCGCCCAGCTGGGCGGCCAGCTCCAAACCCTTGGCCAGGCCCTTGGCGGAAAGCTCGGAACCATCGGTGGCGATCAGGATGCGCTTGTACATGGCAGTTCTCCTTGCAGGAAAGGGTGGTGGTGACACCATTGCACACCCGATGTTGCCCCCATGCCTTGCGCAAGATCAAACCGGGCCGATCAGGCGCTGACCCATACCTCCCAGTGTGGTCCGCGCTGCTGCCAGTCGAACTCCACCGGCAGGAACTTCTCGATCAACCGCGCATTGCTGCGCAGGTGGTCGCTGAGCGTGGCGGTGGTGAAGCGACCGCCGCCAGCCAGGGCCATCGGCAGCAGCAACTGGTCGGACAGGTGCTCGCCCACGCAGGCACCGCCCTCCAGATAGGCCTGCACGGTGTCGGCCAGCCGACCCGCCACGTCCTCGGCAGCCAGCCCGCGCTCACCATGGCTGTCGAAATGCTCGACATGCTGGTCATGCTGCACCGTCATCGAGGCCACGTTGCCCGGCCCCAGCGCCGGCCGCACCACCCGCACATGGCGCGGATGCGCATCCACGCCGAAGCGCTTCGCCAGTGCATCGAGCTCACGCTGGCCGATGGCGGCGGGTAGTCCCGACACCAACACCTGCGCCTCCAGCGCCTGCAAGGGCCCGCGCACGCTGAACTCCTGTGCCTGCAGCTGCGGACAGGCTTGCACCGTGGCCTCCAGCACGCCGCCGCCGGCCGGATGGAAGCCCGGGGTATGCAACTGCAACTCCGCCTGCACGCCCATCCGCGCCAACGCTGGTAGATAGGCGCTGCTGATGAAGTCAGCACTCGGCGCCATCGGATTGTGCGTACCACCTTCCAGCCGCACACATGACGGCGCGGAGGCCTGCCATAGCGCAGGCAGCACTGTCTGCAGCACCAACGTCGCCGAGCCGGCGCTGCCGATGGCGAAGTGGTAGTCGCCCGCCTGCACGATGCCGGGCACGAAACGCAGCGTTGTCGCCCCCAGCGCAGCGCCTTCCACCTGCGCATTGCTGATCCGCGCTGCGGCGTTGACCGCGGTCAAATGCTGGCGCATCAAGCCGGGCCGTGAGCGCTTGGCACGGATGTCCTGCATGGCAAAGCCAATCCCGGTGCACAGGCTCAAGCTCAGCGCAGAGCGCAGCAGTTGCCCGCCGCCCTGGGTTCCATCTATCTCAATCATTTCCATTGTCTTGCCTTCCTGTGGCGCCCCACCGCGGTGGAGCGCCATTTTGTCTTATCCCTTCACACACACCACCTGACGCAGGGTATGCATGATCTCAACCAGATCGCGCTGCGCCTCCATCACCGCCTCGATCGACTTGTAGGCGGCCGGTGACTCATCCACTACCTCGGCGTCCTTGCGGCACTCCACGTGCGCGGTGGCCTTGATGTGGTCATCCACGCTGATCAGCTTGCGCGCCTTGGTGCGGCTCATCACGCGGCCGGCACCGTGGCTGCAGCTGTGGAAGCTGTCCTCGTTGCCCAGCCCGCGCACGATGAAGCTCTTGGCACCCATGCTGCCCGGAATGATGCCCATCTCGCCCTTGCGCGCACTCACCGCACCCTTGCGGGTCACCAGTACATCCTTGCCGAAGTGATGCTCGCGGTTGACGTAGTTGTGGTGGCAGTTGACCGCCTCGGCCTGCGCCTCGAACGGCTTGCTGATCACCGTACGTGCGGCGGCCACGACGTTGCGCATCATCACCTCACGGTTGATGCGGGCGAAACGCTGTGCCCAGTCCACCGCGAACACGTAGTCGCCGTAATGCGCGCTGCCTTCCGGCAGGTACGCCAGGTCCTGGTCCGGCAGGTTGATCATCCAGCGACGCATTTCCTGCTTGGCCAGCTCGATGAAGTAGGTGCCGATGGCATTGCCGACGCCACGCGAGCCGGAGTGCAGCATGAACCACACGCGCTGCGCTTCATCCAGGCATACCTCGACGAAGTGGTTGCCGGTACCCAGCGTTCCCAGATGCTTGAGGTTGTTGGTGTTCTTCAGCTTGGGGTGGCGCTCGCAGATCAGGGCGAAGTCGGCCGCAAGCTGCGACCAACCTTCCACCGCAAGCTCCGGCGCGGTATCCCAGCTGCCCTTGTCGCGGCCGCCACGGGTCACGCTGCGGCCGTGCGGCACTGCGCGTTCGATCGCGCTGCGCAGCGCAGACAGGTTGTCCGGCAGGTCGCTGGCGGTCAGCGTGGTACGGGTGGCGATCATGCCGCAGCCGATATCCACGCCAACCGCAGCAGGAATGATGGCGCCGATCGTCGGCACCACCGAACCCACGGTCGCACCCTTGCCAAGGTGGACGTCGGGCATCACCGCCACCCATTGATGGATGAAGGGCAGGCGCGCGATGTTCTTCAGCTGCTCGCGGGCTTCATCTTCCAAGGGCACGCCGCGCGTCCACAGCTTGATCGGTGCCGCACCCGGCTCCTGGATGACGTTGTAATTGGTGTCGTTCATTGATGGCTTTCCTGTCATCTTCAAATCCAAAGGTGCGGTGACAAAAGGTGGTGGAAGTGTCCGCAACGCCAGAAAAAATTCTAGAGCTACGGCCGGGAGTCGAACCCGACCCCGTAGAGCTGCCTTTGTAATTCCACCTGCATTCACCGCATGAAACATCTGCAAAAGGTGCCGGCTTGCACGACGAGATTTGAAGGAACATCCTGCTCTAACCAGACTGAGCTACCACTGTGTTTCCACAACGGGCGGGATTCGAACCCGCGACCCGGAGCTTAATAGGCTGTAGTTCCTTCGGCATTCGTGCGTGCCGACGTTGAAGCTTTTTCATGCCGAAGCACGAAGTAATGCGAATAGGGTGCCGGCTTATACGACAAGAATGATGGAACGTTTCACCGCTGTGCCACGAGGGCAAGGCGGCGATCCTGCTCTATCCACTGAGCTACCAATGCATTGCTGCATCGGGCGGGAATCGAACCCGCGACCTGGAGCGTGAAAGGCTGTAGTTCCATCGGCATTCGTACAAGCCGACATTGAGCGGGTGGGAGCAGACGGCAAGGGTTGGACTGACTCTCCGGATTCGAACCGGAGTGAACAACCAATGTAGTCAGGCCGGCATCCGCCTTCTCCCATGAAAACAATTCTCCAGGCCCGGCCGGCCCCATTGCCGGCCGGGCATCACATCGGCGATATCCGTATCGCCCTTACAGTTCCATTGCCGCGATCCGCTCCACCCAACGCGGACGCTGTGCCGACGGCAGGCTGGCATTGGCCAGCAGTTCGAACACCGCATCGCTGAAGCCGCCGATATGCAGCACGTCCTCGCGCTCTACCGTCTGGCTGCTGGATACCGGCTGCAGGTCGATGCAGACCAGCTGTGCCTGCGGGCAACGCGCCTTCAGCGCGGCCCACTCACGCATGGTTGCGGTCTCACAATTGCCGCGGGTGTCACGCCAGCTTTCGTTGTCCGACACCAGCACCAGCAGATCCACCTGCGCCCGCTTGCGGTTGAGGTAGGCCAGCGGTGCACTTACCGACGTACCGCCACCATTGATTGCCAGCTGCCGCGCCAAGGTCATCACGCTGTCACGCGGGTTCAACTGCTGCGGATGCACCTCGGTATCGAACGGCAGCACCTGCGCCTGCGGGTGACCGCGCAACACACAGGCCGCGATCAAGGCCGCCACGTCGACGCACCGCGCCGCCGAGCTTGCCCCCTTGCGATAGCCGGTCACCGGCCACTGCATCGAACCGGAGACGTCCACCGCCACCACCACCTTGCCCTGCAATGCCGGCACCGAAGCAGTCGCCACTTCCATCGCATCCTGCAGCGCGTCCAGGATCGGACGCGGCAGTGCCGCACCAGCGTGGTAGGCCATCAGCAGCTGGTAGGGCAGCACCCGCGAACGGGCAATCTGCTGCGGGTCGCGCAGCTTCGCTGCCACTTCGGCAACCATGGATTCGTCCTCGAACACACCGTGACGGGCAAAGGTGTTCAAGTTCATCCGCAGCTGCTGCCAGGACGAGTTGCGTGCCAGTACCGCCCATTGCGCGGCATCCAATGCCAGCGCGCTGTAATACTGGAACGGCAGGTCCGGCAGCATCCCGCGCGGATCGCGCTTGAACGCCTCGTAGGCACGCAGCTCCGCTGGCAGCAAAGCCTCGTCGTAGGGCCGCCCAATCACCCAGGCATACAGCGCCTCACGCGCGGCATCCTGCGGCTTGGGGTGGACCATGCGGATCACATCGGCCAGCGACGGCTGGTTGCCGATCGCAGCGCGGATGATCGCCTTCGGCGAGGCCTGCTCCAGCCACTGCCGCAGCAGGCGCTTCGGCAACGACCCCAGCGAACGACGACCCACCCGACCGCTGCGCATGATCTGCACGAAGGTGCGCAGCATGCGGCCGTTGTCGATCACATGCGGGAAGGCAGCGGCAAATGCCTCGCCATCACGCACGCTCAGCATCGCCAACAGCAGCGCCGGCACGTCTTTCATATGCGCCACACCGTGGGCATAGGCGGCGGTGCGGGCAATGAAGCAGGCATCGACCTCGTTGCACAGCGCCTGCACCTGCTCCAGCTGCGTATCGGCGCTGGCGTAGAAGGTGCTGTTCAAGCAACCGGTGGCAGCGAACAGGGCCAAGGCCGCACGCGGGTCACGGGCATAGGCCGATCCACCGGCTTCATTGCGGACCGTGGCCTTCGGCAGCAGGGCGCCGCGGAAGGATGCGAACAGGTTTGCGTTGGCCATTTCGTACTCCTCGGCGGGAAAAGCCCGCGTCTCTCTTGGCCCTATACAACGCAATGGCCGTGCCAACTTTTCCTGATCGAATTCAATTTATTGATTTACAAGGAAATTTAATTATTTCTGGAGAGAATTCGCACACACATACTGCGACAATACCTATACTTTCAGCGCGTTATTTATAGGAATGGATATGTCCAAGCGTCAGGTCATCTTCGGCATGCTCGGCACCCAGCTCGATTCGGGCAGCGGCCCCGGCCGCTGGGAGAAATGGCGGCCCACGGTGGCCCTGGGCATGCACGAGGACTTCCAGCCCGATCGCATCGAACTGATGCTGGACGAGCGCCGCTTCAGCCGGCTGGCCAAACTGGTGCAGGATGATCTGGCACTGGTCTCGCCCGGCACCGAGCTGCGCCTGCATGACACCTACCTGGTCGACCCCTGGGAATTCGAAGGCGTGTATGCACGCCTGCATGACTTCCTGGCGAGCTATCCATTCCAGCCGGACGAGGAGGACTATTACGTCCACATCACCACCGGCACCCACGTCACCCAGATCTGCTGGTTCCTGCTGACCGAGAGTCGGCACTTCCCCGGCCGCCTGCTGCAGACCTCGCCACCGCGCAAGCAGGCCAATGGCGACCCCGGCAGCCACGCCGTGATCGACCTGGACCTGTCGCGCTACGACCACATCGCCCAGCGCTTCGCCCAGCAACAGCTGCAGGACCGCGACCTGCTCAAGAGCGGCATCGCCACCCGCAACCCCGGTTTCAACCGGATGATCGAGCAGATCGAGAAAGTCGCCACGCGCTCGCGCGCACCAATGCTGCTGACCGGTCCCACCGGCGCCGGCAAGAGTCAGCTGGCCAAGCGCGTGTTCGAGCTGAAGAAGCTCAAGCACCAGTTGCCCGGTCGTTTCGTCGAAGTGAACTGCGCCACCCTGCGCGGCGACGGCGCAATGAGCACCTTGTTCGGCCACACCAAGGGTGCCTATACCGGCGCCAGCAGCGACCGCGCCGGCCTGCTGCGGTCGGCCCATCAGGGCCTGCTGTTCCTCGACGAGATCGGCGAGCTGGGTGCGGACGAACAGGCCATGCTGCTGCGCGCACTGGAAGAGAAGCGCTTCCTGCCGGTGGGCAGCGACCGCGAGGTGGAAAGCGACTTCCAGCTGATTGCCGGCACCAACCGCGACCTGCAGCACGACGTACGCCAAGGCCGCTTCCGCGAGGACCTGCTGGCGCGCCTGAACCTGTGGACTTACCAACTGCCCGGCCTTGCCGAACGCAGCGAGGACATCGAGCCCAACCTGGAATTCGAACTGGAGCGTTGGTCACGCGAGCAGCACGAACGCGTGCGCTTCAACGCCGAAGCGCGTAGCCGCTATCTGATATTCGCCACCAGCAGCGAAGCAGCATGGCGCGGCAACTTCCGCGATCTGGGCGCCAGCGTGGTCCGCATGGCGACGCTGGCCAATGCCGGCCGCATCCAGACCGACGGTGTCGATGAAGAGATCAACCGCCTGCGCACGCAATGGCATGGCCGCGATGATGCATCACCGCTGCAGGCATTGATGGGTGATGCAGCAAACCAACTGGACCGTTTCGACCGCGTGCAACTGGAAGAAGTGGTGCGCGTCTGCCTGCGCTCAAAAAACCTGTCAGCCGCCGGTCGTGAATTGTTCGCAGTATCACGCACCCAGCGCGCCAGCACCAACGACGCCGACCGCCTGCGCAAATATCTCGCCAAGTTCGATCTGGACTGGGAACAGCTGAGGAATCACGCAGCCCCACTGTAGTGCCGAGCCATGCTCGGCAGCCTTTCACACGGACAATGGGCACCGACACATCGCCGGCACCCACAAACGAATCAAATCACCGTCAGATTCGCATACGCCATCACCAGCCACTTGCTACCGGCGTCGGCGAACTCGACCTGCACGCGTGCATGCTGGCCGTTGCCCTCGTAGTCGGTGACCATGCCTTCGCCGAACTTCGGATGATTGACCAAGGCACCGAGCTTGATCGGCGGCTTCTCGATGTTGGCGTGACCACCCATCGTCCGGCTTGCACCGAGAGAAGCCGGGCGCGAGACCTGCACCTTGGGGCGAACTTCGTTGAGCAGCTCGCGCGGGATCTCGCGCAGGAAGCGTGACGGCAAGCTGTAATTGTCCTGGCCGTGGATGCGGCGCGACTCGGCATAGCCCAACACCAGCTTCTGGCGGGCGCGAGTGATGCCGACATAAGCGAGACGGCGCTCCTCTTCCAGACGCCCACTTTCTTCCAGCGAGCGTGCGCTTGGGAACAGACCTTCTTCCATGCCGGCCAGGAACACCAGCGGGAACTCCAGGCCCTTGGCCGAGTGCAGCGTCATCAGCTGCACTCCTTCCTCGCCTGCCTGTGCCTGGCCTTCGCCGGCCTCCAGCGAGGCGTAGGACAGGAACGCAACCAACTCGCTCATGTCCTCGGCACCTTCTTCGATATCGTCTTCGCGACGCACGAAGCGCGAGGCCACCGAGATCAATTCGTCGAGGTTGTCGGTACGCGATTCCGAATCCAGCGCGTTGCGGCTTTCCTTGCCCCAATGCTCACGCAAGGCCGAACGCGACAGCACGTGATCGATGCGCTCGGACAGATCCATCTCGCCGGTTTCGGCGGTGATCTGCTGCACCAGGTTGATGAAGCCAGCCAGGGCGTTCTTTGCACGCGAGGTCAGATCCGTGCCCTGCGTGGCCAGCATCGCCGCTTCCCACAACGGCAGCGCCTGCTGCCGCGCAATGCGCCGCACTTCATCCAGGGTGCGCTCGCCAATGCCACGCGTCGGCGTGTTCACTGCACGTTCGAAGGCCGCATCGTCGTTGCGGTTGGTCATCAAGCGCAGGTAGGCCAACGCGTCCTTGATTTCAGCACGCTCGAAGAAGCGCATGCCGCCGTAGACGCGGTACGGCACCTGCTCGCTGAGCAGGGCTTCTTCGAAGGCACGCGACTGCGCGTTGCTGCGGTAGAGCACGGCGACGTCGCCATAGCTGCCGCCATCACGCACCCACTGCCGAGCGCGTTCGACCAGGTAACGTGCCTCGTCCATTTCGTTGTAGGCAGCGAACAGATCGATCGGATCACCATCGCCGCTATCGGTCCACAACTCCTTGCCGATGCGGTCCGGGTTATGCGCGATCACCGCATTGGCGGCACCGAGGATGTTGGCGGTGGAGCGGTAGTTCTGTTCCAGACGAATGGTCTGCGCGCCCGGGAAATCCTTGAGGAAGCGCTGCACGTTCTCGACCTTGGCACCGCGCCAGCCGTAGATGGCCTGGTCATCGTCACCAACCACGAATACATGCGCGCTGTCGCCGGCCAGCACGCGCACGAAGGCGTACTGGATGGCGTTGGTGTCCTGGAACTCGTCGACCAGAATCTCGCGGAAGCGGGCGCGGTAATGCGCCAGCAGGGCCGGGTTGTCGCGCAGCAGTTCATGCGCGCGCAGCAGCAGCTCGGCGAAGTCGACCAGACCGGCACGGTCACAACGCTCCTGGTAGGCCGAATAAGCCTGGCGCAGGGTCTCGCCCCACTGGTCATGCGGCTCGGGCTGGATGTGCTGCGGACGGCGACCCTCATCCTTTTGCGTGTTGATCCACCACATCACCTGCTTGGGCGGGTACTTGCTGTCGTCCAGCTCAAGCTGCTGGACCACGCGCTTGACCATGCGCAGCTGGTCGTCCGAATCCATCACCTGGAAGGCTTCGGGCAGCTTGGCGTCGGCCCAGTGCAGGCGCAGCAGGCGATGGGCCAGGCCGTGGAAGGTACCGATCCACATGCCGCGACTGCCCTTGCTCAGCTGCAGGTCGATGCGGTGACGCATCTCGCCGGCTGCCTTGTTGGTGAAGGTAACCGCGAAAATGCCGTGCGCCGGCACGCCACAGACTTCAGTAAGCCAGGCGATGCGATGGATAAGCACGCGCGTCTTGCCGGAACCGGCGCCGGCAAGAATCAGGTGGTGACCAAGAGGCGCGGAAACGGCCTCGCGCTGGGCTGCGTTCAGCCCGTCGAGCAAGTGGGAGACATCCATGCGCCCATTTTACGGGAAGGCGTCCCGGTAGTGCCGAGCCATGCTCGGCAGGGGCTTTACCAGGAACCCGTTTTGCAGGAGCGGCGTAAGCCGCGAAGCCGGCAGTGTTGGAAAGGCCTTAAGAGCCACCCCTCCCCAACCCGTCCGGCCCGAAGGCACAGCCTTCGGTCGTTCATCAGGCCGCGCGCCAGTGGCGCGCAAGCAGGCCTTCTTCACCCCCTTTGCTGCGCAAAAGGGAGGGGGCAGAAGCATTACGGCGCTTGTTTTGCCGCCGCTGCCGCCTGCCCACGCAATTCAGGAATGGCCAGGCTTTCCCACAGGCTGCCAATGCGCAGGCTGCCCAACACCTGTATGCGCGGCTCAACCACGCCATCGGCGTCGATCAAGCTGCCGTCCGCCGCTGTATCCAGACCAATCCCATGCGGACCGGCACGGCCCACGCCACTGCCGAGCAATTGCTGCAGCAGCGGATTGCGCATCGCCTGCGCACGCATTTCCACGCCGGTGGCATTGATCACGCATTGCACTTCCAACTGCAGCGGCTGACGCCAACGGTCCTGTGCGGTCAGACGTACGCAGGCGCCTTCGGCAACGGCGGTCTCCAGGCGACCACGGTGCAGCTGCAGGCGACCGGCATGCTGCAACTCCAGCAGCTGCGCATGCAGCGGCGCGGCGATGCGGTGGCGATGCACGTCCCAGTAACGCACCACATGGCGCAGGAAGCGACGCTGATCGTCGAATGAAAGGGTTTGCCACAGCCGTTGGCCCAGCGGACGGATACGCTCCATCACGCTCTGCCACGGAATATCACGCGCTGCAGCTTCGGCCGCATGACATCGCAGTGCATGCATGCGCTGGCGCAGATTCATCCCCAGCAAAGGCTCGGAATCGTAATCGGCCGCAGCGCCATTGGCATGCGGCAACGGCAGCAACGCATGCCGCGACATCACATGGATGCGACCGCGATGACCATTGGCCTGCAGCGTTGCCACGCTGTCGGCCATGCTCAGGCCCGAACCAATGATCGCCACATCGGCATTGTCCGCAATGCTGTCGAGTGCAGGGTAATCCCAGGCTTCCACGCGCTTGCCATCGACCAGGCCGCTAGCACCGCGCGCCGGCAACGGCCGCAGCGCATTGCCCACCGCCAGGATCACTCGGCCGGCCTGCAGTGGTCGGCCCGAATCCAGGGTCAGCAGCACGCCTTCATCATTGGGCTGCAGTGTCTGTACCTGCGCAGCAAGAATTTCCAATTGCGCAGGGCTGGCATCCACCGCCTGCTGCAGCCGGTGACGCAGGTAGTCTGCGTAATAACGACGCGACACGAACTGCCCGGCCAACTGTTCCCGCGACAGCGCAGGAAAGGCCTGCACTTCACACAGGTAGTCGAGGAAATCCTCGGGTTGTTCAGGAAAGCCACTCATCTTGGCGGTCGGCACGTTCAGCACGTGCTCCTCGCGGGTGGTGGCATAGGCCACGCCACGGGCCAGCGGCAGGTTGGGCTCGATCACCAGCAGCCGCAGCGACTGGCGGGCGCCACGCAGTGCGCCGATGGCGGCTAGTACGCCGGCGGCGCCACCGCCGATGATGGCCAGATCACACAATGCAGGGGTATCGTTAACACTCATCTGCCCGATTGTAGGCGATGCAGTACCCCCGCCTGATGCTGCACGGGCATGTATTCATGCTGGCAGGGCGGGAACTTTTTCACAGACCTGAAACACAAAACCCGCCTTTCGGCGGGTTCTGCTTGGAACAGCAGCTTAAACAATCCGTGAGGATTACTTGATCTTGCCTTCCTTGTACATCACGTGCTTACGAACAACCGGATCGTACTTGAGGAATTCCATCTTCCCCGGGGTGTTCTTCTTGTTCTTGTCGGTCGTATAGAAGTGGCCAGTACCGGCCGAGGAAATCATACGGACCTTATCGCGCTTGCCTGCCATGATCGTTTACTCCTCAGACCTTTTCGCCGCGCGCACGCAGCTCAGCCAGAACGGAATCGATACCGTTCTTGTCGATGGTGCGCAGTGCATGCGCGGAAACACGAAGCTTGATCCAGCGGTTCTCGCTGGCAACCCAGAAACGACGCTCGTGCAGGTTCGGCAGGAAACGACGACGGGTCTTGTTGTTGGCGTGCGAGACGTTGTTACCCGTCTGCACTCCCTTGCCGGAAACTTGGCATACGCGGGACATTGCGCACCTCGGTAATGTTGATGACTTCCTTAGCCAGGAAGACGGCGGCCCCGGCGGTTACCCGCCACGCGTCATGGGAATCAAAGGGTTACGCTGACGAGGATGACCAGATGACGTGTTCCCGGCCACCGATCCGGAGGATTCCGGACACAGCGAGCCGGTAACTATCCCAGAACAGCAGCTGTAATGCAACTAGTGCCACTACCCAGCCCTAGCTGGCAATTTCACTCACATCACTGAACAAGATCTTCTGTCCAAAAATCTCAGAGAAGAGCTCTACCTTGAGACGCTCAAAAAATACGTTGGTAGCCGTGTAACCAACATCCGCGATTTTCTGCGTCCCGCCACTGTTCTTTCTGGACCACCAGCGATCAACTGCGTCCAGGTGATTCTGCAAGCCAGCAAACCGGGTTGGCATAGTAATCGCAGTCAAGGACAGCATTCGTCTCCGTAAGCGCTGCCTTTCCAATCGACTTTGCTCATCCGCGCCCCGATAGGCGATATGCACGAATGAATCTATCGCCTCGAGCAATTCAAGTGCAGTCCCCTTCTGCGACTTCTCACGCTCCGCTTGAAGCATCGCACGAACCTGCCCTTTTGCTACCTTCGTGGCAACCAAACCACCAATCAACGCCGCACAAAGCGTCGCCATGACATTCGGCCAATCAATCATTGCCCAACGTATTCCTTTACAAGTTCGGAACTTGGGCTATCGGCTGTAAAGTCGAAAACTTGACCACGGCAACAGATCACACCGCGCCGCTGACGGCATCCGCAGCAGCGCGCAGCTCCTGCCATGCGGCACGCGCCACTTTCCAGGCCGAGCGCAGGAACAGCAGCAGCAAGGCCACTGCAAGCAGCAGATCCGGCCAGCCGGCGCCGAAAACCCAGACCGCCAGCGCGGCCAGGATCACCGCGCCGCCTTCGTAGACGTCATTCAATGAGCAGGCCCAGGCCGAGGCCAAGTTGATGTCGCCTTGCCGGTATGGCCACAGCAGGCGCAGGCAGAACAGATTCGCGGTGAGATTGAGCAGGGCGGCAATGCCCATGCTTTCGAACAGGGGCAGATGTGGATGGGCCAGCTTCCAGACGATGCCGACGGCGACCGCGATTGCCGCGCACAGAATGAACACCGCCTTGAGCATGGCCACCCGCGCCTTGGCGGCGAGGCTGGCACCGACTACGGCAAGGCTGAGTGCGTAAGTGAGTGCATCGCCGAGGTTGTCCAGGCTACCGGACAGCAATGAGGCCGAGCCGCTATGCCAGGCGGCGAGCATCATCATCACGAAGGTGATCAGGTTGATCGCCAGCACCTGGTACAGCACGCGGCGCTGCTGCGCCTGCATGCGTTCGACTTCCAGGGTTTTGCCGCAGCCGCAGCAGTCGCTCATTTGGGTTCCGGAGGAATGTTTTGTTGGATTGTCGCGCTGATGTGCGCGGTTTTGTAGATACAAGCGAGGCAACAGCGATAGTGCCGAGCCATGCTCGGCAGGGGCCTTGTCAGCAAAAAACTGCCCTCACCCCAACCCCTCTCCCGCAGGCGGGAGAGGGGCTTTAAGCGAAGCAAGAGCTTCAAGCCAAAGCCAAAGCCAAAGCAAAGCAAAGCAAAAGCCTCACGCCACGCAGGCGCTACTTTCCGTTCCGGTGCAGCCAGCGGTACAGCACCGGCAACACCAGCAAGGTCAGCAGCGTGGACGAGACGATGCCGCCGATCACCACCGTTGCCAGTGGCCGCTGCACTTCCGAACCTGCGCCCACGTTGAAGGCCATCGGCACGAAACCCAGCGATGCCACCAAAGCCGTCATCAACACCGGTCGCAAACGGCCCAGCGCGCCTTCGCGCACCGCCACATCCAGACTACGGCCTTGTTCGCGCAGGTGGCGGATGAAGCTGATCATCACCAGACCATTGAGCACCGCCACACCGGACAGCGCGATGAAGCCGACGCCGGCCGAGATCGACAAGGGAATGCCGCGCATCGCCAGCGCCAACACGCCACCGGTCAAGGCCAGCGGCACGCCACTGAACACGATGCTGGCATCGCGTGCCGAGCCGAAGGCCCAGAACAGCAAGGCGAAGATCAGCAGCAAGGTCACCGGCACCACCACCGCCAAACGCTGGCTGGCTGAGATCAGCTGTTCGAAGCTGCCGCCATACTCCACCCAGTAACCCGCCGGCACCTTTACCTGCGTGTCGATGGCTTGCTGCAGTTCGCTGACGAAGCCACCGAGGTCGCGGTCACGCACGTTGGCGGTGATCACGATGCGGCGCTTGCCGTTGTCGCGGTTGATCTGGTTTGGACCTTCGCTGCTTTCGATGCTCGCCAGTTCACGCAACGGAACCGTGCGCGCATCACCGCTGCGCCAGCCACCCGCACGGCTGGATTCGTCGGCACTGTCTTGTGCCAACGCAGGTTCCAGTGACACCGGCAGATCGGCCAGCGCCGCCGGGTCCTGGCGGATGTTTTCCGGCAGGCGTACGACGATATCGAAGCGACGATCACCTTCGAACAGCTGCCCGGCCACACGACCACCCACCGCGGTGGAAACGGTGGACTGCAGCTGGCCCGGGTTGAGCCCATATCCTGCCAATGCCGCACGGTTTGGCGTAACCGTCAGCAAGGGCAGGCCACTGGTCTCCTCCAGGCGCACGTCGGCCGCACCCGGCACCTTGTTGGCGACTGCGACAATGCGCTGGCCAACCTGCGCCAGGGTTTCCATGTCGTCGCCGAACAGCATCACTGCCACGTCGGCACGCACGCCCGAGATCAACTCGTTCATGCGCATCTGGATCGGCTGGGTGAACTCGTAGTTGTTGCCCGGCAGCTCCTCCACCGCGGCTTCCAGTTCGGCCAGCAGCTGGCTGCGCGGCTTGCGCGGGTCCGGCCACTGCTTGCGCGGTTTCATCATGATGAAGGTGTCGGCGACCGAGGGCGGCATCGGGTCGGAAGCAACTTCCGGCGTGCCGATCTTGGAAAACACCTTGTCCACCTCCGGCAGCTGCTGCAGGCGCGCTTCCACCTGCTTCTGCATGTTCACCGACTGGGTGAGGCTGGTGCCGGGAATGCGCATCGCATGCATGGCGACGTCGCCTTCGTCGAGGTTGGGCACGAACTCGCTGCCCAGCCGCGTTGCCAACAAGCCACAACCAACCACCAGCACCAAGGCACCGGCAACCACCAGACGCCCGCGCCGCATCACCCACGCCAGCAGCGGCTCGTAGCGCGCACGCAACCACGCCATCAGCCGGTTTTCCTTCTCTTCCACGCGACCGCCAAGGAACATCGCAATCGCCGCGGGAACGAAGGTCAGCGACAACAGCATCGCGCCGCTCAACGCCAGCACCACGGTGATTGCCATCGGGTGGAACATTTTTCCTTCAACGCCGGTCAACGCGAAGATCGGCAGGTAGACCGCGGTGATGATGCCCAGGCCGAACAGGCTGGGCCGGATGACTTCGGCGGTGGCGCTGGCGGTTTCGGCGAAGCGCTCCTCGCGGGTCATCGCCCGGCCCAGCGCGTGCGTGCGTTCGCCGAAGCGACGCAGACAGTTCTCGATGATGATTACCGCGCCATCGACAATCAGACCGAAGTCCAATGCGCCAAGGCTCATCAGGTTGGCAGAGACACCACCCCGTGCCATACCGGTCAGGGTGAACAGCATCGCCAATGGAATCACCGCAGCGGTGATCAGCGCCGCACGGAAGTTGCCCAGCAACAGGAACAACACCACGATCACCAGCAACGCGCCTTCCAGCAGGTTCTTGGCGACGGTCTGGATGGTGCGATCAACCAGCGCGGTGCGGTCATAACTGGCGGTGACGGTGACGCCTTCGGGCAGGCTGCGCTGCGCTTGTTCAAGCTTCGCCGCTGCCGCCTGCGCCACCTCGCGGCTATTGGCGCCGACCAGCATCACCACCGTGCCCATCACCACTTCATGGCCGTTCTGGGTGGCAGCACCGCTGCGTAGTTCCGGTCCTTCGGCGACATCTGCAACGTCATGCACATGGATGGGCACGCCTTCGCGACGGGCCAGCACGATATTGCCGATTTCCTCCAGCCCGGCAACTTGCCCCGGCACGCGCACCAGGAACTGCTGGCCGTTGCGCTCGATGTAACCGGCACCGATGTTCTGGTTGTTGCCTTCCACGGCTTCGGCAACATCATCCAGGGTGAAGCCCAGCGCACGCAGCTTGGCTGGGTCCGGGGTGATATGGATCTGCCGCTGGTAACCACCAATCGTGTTGACCTCGGTGACGCCCGGCACATTGCGCAACTGCGGCCGCACCAACCAGTCCTGCAGGGTGCGCAGGTCGGTGGCGGTATACGGCGAACCATCGGGTTTGCGCGCCTTGGGATCGGCATCGATGGTGTACATGAAGATCTCGCCAAGGCCGGTGGCGATCGGCCCCAGCTGCGGGTCCAGGCCTTCCGGAAGCTGCGACTTCACCTGCTGCAGACGCTCGGCGACCTGTTGGCGGGCGAAGTACAGATCGGTGCCGTCCTTGAACACCACCGTCACCTGCGACAGGCCGTAGCGCGACAGCGAGCGCACCTGTTCGAGTTTCGGCAGACCCGCCATCACCGTTTCCACCGGATAGGTGATGCGCTGTTCCGTCTCCAGCGGTGAGTAGCCGTCGGCAGCGGTGTTGATCTGCACCTGTACGTTGGTGATGTCCGGCGTTGCATCGATGGACAGGCGAGTGAAGCTCCAGCTGCCGATCGCGATCAACGCGAAGGTAAGCACCATCATCATCCAGCGATGGGCGATGGCACTGCGGATGATGCGCTCAAGCATGGCGGCACCCTCCAGCTTGCATGCACTGATCAATGTTCATGCGCGGCCCCCGCCTTTCCGATATCGGCCTTGACCACATAGCTCTGCTCGACCACGACCTGCTCGCCAACGCGCAGGCCGTCCTTGATCTCGACCTTGCCCGCATCGCGTGCGCCCAGCACCACCGGACGCGCGGTATAGGTATCGCCCTCACGCACGAACACCACCTCGCGGCCTTCCATGGTCTGCAGTGCGGAAAGCGGTACGACAACCGCGGCAGGCTGCATCGCCACCACGATGCGTGCCTTCACCGCGGCGCCGGGCCGCCACAGGCCATCGTCATTGCGCACGCTGGCGCGGGCCACGGTGCTCTGGCTTGCGGTGGCGGTGCCTGGCAGCACGCGTTCCAGCGTGGTGCTCTGGCTGACGCCATCGGTCATGCGGGTCACCGTGACCGGTACGCCAGCGGTGATGTGCTGGGTGTCATTGCCGAAGATATGCAGGTCCACCCACAGCTCGGACAGGTCGCCGATCTCGAACAGCGGCGTGCCCTCGCCCGCCACCGCGCCCACCTGCGCCTGCCGCGACAGCACCACGCCGCTGATTGGCGCGCTGATGCTGTAGGTGGTCAGACTGAGATTGCTGTCGATGCTGGCCAACGTCTGCCCGGCGCTGACGCGGTCACCCACATTGGCCCGCAGCGTACGCACCGGCCCGGGGAAGCGGGCTGTCACCTGGGCGACGCGACCATCTACCGGCGTCAACAAGCCCTGCACTTCGTGCTCATCAGCGATGGTGCCGGCCTGCGCGGCAGCGCTACGGATGCCGGCCTGCTCGGCCATGGCGGCCTTGATGGTGGTGCGGTCGGCTTCTGCTTCCTCGCCCTCTTCGTGGGCATGGTCGGCTGCTTCACCACCCTTTTCTTCGTCGTGGCCGTGGCCAGTTTCTTCCGCCTTTCCGGCAGCGGCTTCAGCGGCCGGCTTTGCGCCGCAGCCGACCAGCAACAAACTCATTGCCAGCACGCCGGCAGCTACAACGTTCATCGATCGGCTCATCGTGCGTTCTCCTCGGCAACGGTTGCATCGGTGGCCAGCATTCCCTGGCCGGTAAGGCGCTGGATTTCTATCAGCGCGGTTTGTGCAGCGATGGCTGCGTCCAACTGGCGCTGGCGCGCATCGATGCGCATGGCCTGCAGCTGCGCCCATTCCATGTAGCTGGCGGCGCCGGCGCGCCAGGCGCGTTCGGCGGCACGTTCTGCCTTCTGCAGTTGCGGCAGAACATCGGCCTGCATGCGCTGCACTTCCAGACGCGCGGTGACATAGCGGCCGTGTGCTTCGGCAAGGGTGGCGTACAGCTGTTGCTGGCGGGCCTGGCGCTGATACGGCAGCAGTGCGAGATCAGCCTCGGCCTCGCGGATTTCCGGCGCGGCGCGGCGAGCGCTGCCCAGCGGAATGCTGAAGCCACCGACCAGCGAAGTCGCGTTGTCGGCGCGGCTGTTGCGCACGCCCACCTGCCAGTTCCAATCCGGACGGCTGCGGGTGCGCACCAGTTGTAGCTGCGCTTCGCGGATACGCTGCTCGCCGAGCAGTTCGGCCAGCTCCGGTGCGCGCTGCAGATCGTCATTGAGCAAGGCGAAATCGCGCAGTGCCTGCAGTTGCAGCGCATCGCCACTCACCGCCTTGAAGTCAGGCGCGCGCGCGCCCCACAGCGCGGCCAGCGACAGCCGCGCTGCGCCCGCTTCTTCGATGGCACGATCGCGATCCAGTTCCGCCTGCGCCAGCATTGCCTGCGCAGTGAACAGCACCGACTCCGGCGAGGCACCGGCCTGCAGACGCAGGCGCGCGGCATCGACGGCACGGCGACGCTGTTCGATATCGGTGATGGCAATCTGCAATGCCGACTGCGCCTGCGCTACGGCGAGGTAACGGCGTGCGGTCTCTGCCAGCAGATCGAGTCTGGCGGTGGCACGTTGCGGCGCCAAGGCATCGATATTGGCTTGGGCCAACATGCGGCGCGCATCAAGCTTGTCGCCACGCTCCAGTACGCCGGACAGGCTGACCGTCGCTTCGGCGCCCTGCACGCCGCGGGTATCGCCGCTGCCCAGCAGGTTTTCCAGTTCCACACCCAGCTGCATCGGCGGGCGCAGCAGCGCTGCATCGCGGCGGGCTTCAAGTACGGGGCGCTGCGCATCGATCAGGCGCAGTTCGGGGTGATCAAGTGCGACGCGGACGATGGCATCGTCCAGCGTCAACGGCACAGCAGACGCCGGCACCTGCGCATACGCGCGCGGCACCAGCGCAAAGGCGACAACAGCCGCCAGGCGCATCCACATGGGTTTCTCCAGATAGCAGGTTCAGACGTGGGGACCGGCCAAGAGGCCGGGACGTCAGACGGCTATCGGGGGGCGGAACAGACTCTCGGTCGGGTGCGTGACCCGTTGCGTGCCAAGTATGGCGACGGCCTGCTGTGCAGGCGGTGATGCCACGATCCAGGCAGGAGTGACGGTGGGCAACACGCCACCGTGGCCGTGGCAGTCCACGCAATGCACCAGCGCGTGCAGCAGCGCATTGGCGCTGTCCTCGGCATCCGGGGCCATGGCCAGCTTGCTGTCGTCGTGCTCGTGCACGTCGGCGCCGATGTCGGTATGCGCCAGCATGTGGATGTCGGTCAGTGCTGCGGCCAGCGAGGTGCCGAACACGCCGAGGCCGACCAGCGCCAGCATCAGCAGGCGTAGCAGGTGGAGGCGGCGGTGGCGCAGGGTGTGCAGCATCGGCGCAGGTTAGCGGGTGCTTGTGGGGTTACACAATCGCAAGAGCTGCGGAGTGGTTCAGGTATTGGCTGTTGCCCCTCCCCTTTGGCGCAGCCAAGGGGGAGGTTGGGAGGGGGTGGTTTTGTTTGTGGCTTTTGCGTGTTGCTTTGGGCCACTGCCAAGAGCATCCCTCCCCAGCCCTCCCCTTGGCTGCGCCAAAGGGAGGGGGCAAAGCACCCTGCGCGTTGCGCAAGGGAGGGGGCCAAGCCTCACTTCGCTGCTTTGCGCTCGGCGATGTAGGCCTGGATCTGCTGTTCCAGCACCGGCAGCGGTACCGAGCCCTGCTTGAGCACGGCGTCGTGGAAGCCCTTGATGTCGAATTTGTCGCCCAGTTCCTTCTCGGCCTGTGCGCGCAGCTTGACGATGGTGATCTCGCCCAGCTTGTAGCTCAGCGCCTGCGCCGGCCAGGAGATGTAGCGATCCACCTCGGTAGTGACCTCGTGCTCGCTCAGCGCGGTGTGGTCACGCAGGTAGGCAATCGCGCGGTCGCGGTCCCAGCCGTAGTGGTGCACGCCGGTGTCAATCACCAGACGGCAGGCACGCCACATCTCATAGGTCAGGCGGCCGAAGTCTTCGTACGGGGTCTGGTAGATGCCCATGTCGACGCCGAGCTTCTCGGTGTACAGGCCCCAACCTTCGCCATAGGCCGAGATATAGGCGGTGCGACGGAACTCGGGCTGGCCGGTCTGCTCGGCGGCGAGTGCGCCCTGCAGGGCGTGGCCGGGATCTGACTCGTGCAGGGTCAATGCCGGCAGGTTGTACAGCGGGCGCGCCGGCAGGTTGTAGGTATTGAGCCAGTAGGTACCCATGCCACCACGGCCGGCGGTCCAGAACGGAGCGATATCCGGCGGCACCGGCACGATGGTGAAGCGCGCACGCGGCAAGGTCATGAACTTGCCGATCACACCGTCCACGCGCTTGGAGATCCACGCCGCACGCCACAGCAGTTCGTCCGGCGTCTTGGCGTAGAACTGCGGGTCGGTGCGCAGGAATTCGAGGAAGTCGGCGAAGCGGGTCTGCTCGCTTTTGCCCTTGAAGCCGACCTTGTCGATGATGGCGTTCATTTCCTGCTGGATGCGATTCACCTCGGCCAGGCCCTGCGCATGGATCTGCTGCGGGCTCAGGTCCAGCGTGGTGTATTCGCGGATCTGCTGGCGGTAGAACTCCTTGCCGCCCGGCATCTTCTCGGCGGCCAGGGTGGTGCGCGACTGCGGCACGTATTCCTGCCGGTAGAAGGTCAGCAGCTTGCCGAAGGCCGGCACCACGCTGCCGCTGATGGCCTGCTTGGCATCGGCCTGCAGCTTGGCCTGCTCGGCCGCCGGAATGCTGCTGGGCAGCTTCTTCAGCGGCTCGTACAACGGCGACTCGGTCGGGTCCTTCAGCTCCGCCACGGTCGAGATCGACACGTCGCGGCCTTCCAGCACCGCGCGCGGAACGCTGAAACCACGGGCAAGGCCGGCGCGCATATTGACCATCTGCTGGTCGAAGTAACGCGGCACATCGTTCAAGCGCGCGATGTAGTTGCGGTAGTCCTGCGCGGTCTTCATCTCACGACGCGCCATGAAGCTGAGGTTGGACCAGAACGAGGAATCCGAATTGAACGGCATCTCGTAGCTGCCCAGGCGCACTTCATCGGCCAAACTTTCAACCTGGTAGTGATAGATTGCGTAGTTGATCTGGTTTTCGGCCGAGAGCTTGCTCGGGTCGATGGCCTTGAGCTTGCCCAGCACCTCGTCCCATACCTTCAGCCGCGCCTGCTGTGCAGCGGCACTGACGTCGGGCAGGCGCGTGCTGTTGGCCGGGGCATCGCTGTCTTCGCTGGCTTCGCCGCCACCGGTCTGCCGCCAGGCCCATTCCTTCTCGTAGATGGCCTTGAACTGGTCATCCAGCGTTTGAGTGGCCAGCGTGGCCGGGGCCGACGGTACGGCGGCAAAGGCCGGGGTGGCGCTCAGGCCAAGGGTGAGCAGCAGCGCAACGGTCAACGGCGATTTCACGATCGGTATTCCCCAGGTGGTTCATTCACCCCGATCATCGCATTGAAGCTGCCGCCCGACCTAGACGGATTCGGGCGGCAAACCGCCGGATTTGGGCACAGTTACCCGCTCAGTGGCCGGCCTTGTCGCGCTGCCAGCCACGGTGCTTGATATCCAGGCGCAGGCTGTAGAGCGCGGTGAACGCCGGGAACAGGTTCTGCACCACGCCCACCGCATCCTGCTTGGAAGAGAACAGGAAGTAGCTCAGCGTCATCAGGCTGCCGAGTACGCTCATGTACCAGAACAGGCGCGGGATCACCGGCTTGCCGGCACGCCGCGAGGCCACGAACTGCACCAGCCAGCGGCCGCCGAACATCAACGCGCCGGTCAGGCCGATCAGCTTCCACGGCGACATGTGCAGGCCGGTCCACTCCAGCCACACCAGCGGTTGGTTCATGAAATCCATGCTCAGACCTCTTCCACCGCGGTGCGCTTGGAACGGGTGATCAACCAGGCCACACCGCGCAGGTCACGGATGCCAACCAGCGCGCGGCCGAGGTTGTTGTACTTGGACACGCCAGCGGTGCGATGGCGGTGGTTGACCGGCACGCTCACCGTCTTCCAGCCGGCACGCTGCATCAGCGCCGGCAGGTAGCGGTGCATATGGTCGAAGTACGGCAGGTCGAGGAAGGCAGCGCGCTCGAACAGCTTGATGCCGCAGCCGGTATCCGGGGTGTCATCGCGCAGCATGCGCGCGCGGATGGCATTGGCCCACTTGCTGGCCCAGCGCTTGCTGCCCGAATCCTGGCGGTTGACGCGCCAGCCGGCGAACAGCCTGACCTGCGGTTCGGCCTTGGCGCGCGCGGCCAGCAGCTTGGGGATATCGGCCGGATCGTTCTGGCCATCACCATCGAGGGTGGCGATCCACGGCGCGCGCGCGGCCTTGACGCCGGTGCGCACTGCCGTGCTTTGCCCGCTCTGGCTGACGTGGTGCAGCACCCGCAGTTCCGGGTTGGTCGTTTTCAGCGCCTGCAGTACCTGCAGGCTGTCGTCCTTGGAGTTGTCGTCGACATAGACGATCTCGAAATCAATCTGGCCGCGCAGCGCGGCGGTGATTTCGTTGACCAGCGGGGTGACGTTGTCGCGTTCGTTGAAGACGGGAACAACCACTGAGAGGCTGGGCTGGTTCATTGCTGATTCCGCAGGTTGTGCATTTGAAGAAAGGTCACGCATTTTCCAAAACTCAACTTAGCGGAAGGTGAGTCAGGGGCGCGACCCGAAATACGTACGGCACCACTCCACTACCGGCGGCAGGCCCAGCTCGATCGGCGTGTCCGGCGCGTAGCCGAAGGCAGCCTGTGCGCGCGAGGTATCGGCCATGGTTTCCACCATGTCGCCCGGCTGCATCGGCTTGTAGACCTTGTGCACCGGGTGCCCCGCGGCCGAGGCGATCACGTCGATGAAATGTTCCAGCTCCACCGGGGTGTGGTTGCCCAGGTTGAATACCTGGTGGGGTGTGGCCTGGGCGGAGGGATGCGACAACGCCCCGAGGATACCGGCAACGATGTCAGAAACATGTGTGAAGTCGCGCCGCATATGGCCGTTGTTGAACACATCGATGCTGCGCCCGGCCAGCACCGCGCGCGCGAACAGCAGCGGCGCCATGTCCGGTCGGCCCCACGGACCGTATACGGTGAAAAAGCGCAGGCCTGTGGCCTTCAGGCCGTACAGCTGCGCGTAGGTATAAGCCATCAACTCGTTGGCGGCCTTGGTGGCCGCATACAGCGAGCGCGGCTGGTCCACGCGCTGGTCTTCGGAGAACGGCGGCGTGGCCGAGTTGCCATAGACCGAGCTGCTGGAGGCATACACCAGATGCTGCACGCCACGATGCCGGCACAGTTCCAGCATGTTGACGAAGCCGACCAGGTTGCTTTCGACGTAGGCGTGCGGGTTTTCCAGCGAATAACGCACGCCGGCCTGGGCGGCCAGATGGATCACTTGCGTCGGCTGGATCTCATCGAACAGCGCGGCCAAGCCGTCGCGGTCGGTGATGTCCAGCGCGCGCAGATCCAACTGCGGGCATAGTGCGGCCACGCGGTCGCGCTTGAGCTGCGGATCGTAGTAATCGTTGTAGTTGTCCAGCCCCACCACCCGCTCGCCGCTGGCGGCCAATGCCTGGCAGGTATAGGCGCCGATGAAGCCGGCAGCGCCGGTTACAAGAATGGTCATGCAGGAATTCCAGACAGGCGTTCGCGGGCCGGATTATGCCGGCCCGGCTCAATGACATCACCGATGTCGTTGTCGCTCAGCAGGTCGATCAACGCATCGGCACCTTCGCGCAGCTTCAAGGCCATTTCCTGCGGGTATAGCGGTACCACGGAAAGGAACTCGATGCTGGTGTCTTCATCGATCACCAGAGTGTCGAAATCTTCCGGTGCCGACAGCGCCAGCAGCAGGATCGCACCATCGAACTCCACGCCGGGCGCGTACGGCTGGGCCGGATCGCCGTTGGGCACGGTATGGGTCAAGCCCAGCCAGGTGTTGTGCTTGTGCGGCAGCCGCGCCAGCGTCTTGAGCAGGCGGATGGGCCAGTAATTGCGCTCGTCCTGCAACTGCTCGCGATCCAGCGGCCAGTCGCCCGGCAGGGTCAGCATCAGCTCCAGGTAGGGCGAGACCTCGGCATCATCCGGCAGCTGCATCGGCAGATCGCTCATGCCGGAGGTCACCAGGCGCGTATTCGGGCAATCCCCGCACGGCGGCACCACATGGATGTCCACGTGCACGGTGTCGGAGACGATTTCGTGCAGCACGTTGGTTATCGGGCCGAGATGGTGCTCGATGTGAGCGCTGATCGCCGCAACGTGCGAATGGCCGCGTGCGGGCTCGAAATCGCTGGCCTGGCCATGGGCCAGGATGCGGCTGCCGCCCGGGCTCATTTCGTCGTCTGTGTTGCTCATGCACTGCTCCGGTTGGTGGCCACGAGCATCGCCCCTGCCTCACCACAGGGTGAGCGGCGCGTCCTTGGCCAGGGTTTCCTTGCGTTCCTTGCTGTACGCCCACCACGGCTGCGGCGCATCGCCGCCCATGAAGCGCACCACCGACAGGAAGACGTCGATCACACAGGGATCGTGCACCACGCCGGTCTTCAGGCATAGCTGCGCATACATATCGTAGGCATCACGCCCGCGCAGGTGCGCGGGGACTCGGATCCCGATCAGACGGAGATCCTTTTCACAGGCCGGCCCGACATTCGGCAGGTCGGTCAGACGCAATAGATGATTGCGGTCGACCTTGGTGGGGTTCATTGCCTTGCGTGCACCTCGTGGGGAATGAAGTACGTCAGCCGTTCTGGCGGACGCGCAGCCGCTCCAGCACGCCGTCCAGCGTGTCCAGATCGGTGTAATGAATGACCAGCTTGCCCTTGCCGCCGCGGCCGTGGCTGATGGCCACCTTGGCACCCAGCGATTCGGACAGCTCGGTTTCCAGCGATGCGATATCGGCCTGCGGCGCGCTCGGCGACGGCTTGGCCTTGCGTGCGCCAGGCACCTTGCCGGCGGCGAACTGCTGCGCGCGGTGCTCGACTTCACGCACCGACCAACCCTGCTCGGCGGCTTCTTCGGCCAACTTGGTGGCCAGTTCCGGCGCCAGCGTCAGCAGCGCGCGGGCATGGCCCATTTCCAGGCGGCGGGTTTCCAGCAGCACGCGCACGCCGATCGGCAGATCAATCAGGCGCAGCAGGTTGGACACCGAGGCGCGCGAGCGGCCAACGGCCTGCGCGGCTTCGGCATGGGTCAGCGTGAACTCGCTGACCAACCGTGCCAGCGCTTCGGCTTCTTCCAGCGGATTGAGGTCTTCGCGCTGGATGTTCTCGATCAGCGCCATCGCGATGACGGTGCGGTCTTCCAGCTCGCGCACCACCGCCGGCACTACCTCCAGCCCGGCCAGGCGCGAGGCGCGCCAACGGCGTTCACCGGCGATGATTTCGTAGCGGCCGCCCTCGATCTGGCGCACCAGGATGGGCTGGATGATGCCCTGTGCCTTGATCGAGTCAGCCAGTTCGGCCAGCTTGCCTTCGTCCATATCGCGACGCGGCTGGTACTTGCCGGGTTGCAACTGGTCGATGGGCAACTTGCGCAGCACTTCGCCGGGTTGCGGCTCGGCGACGGCAGCGACGGTGACCGGGGTTACTGCGCCCTTGGGGCCCAGCAAGGCATCAAGACCACGGCCAAGACCGCGCTTTTTCGCTGCACTCATCAGACAGCCTCCACGGCCCGGGAGGGCTGCTTGCGTTCACTGTTGCGGCGGATGATCTCGCCGGCCAAGCCCAGGTAAGCGACACCACCGCGCGAGGCGCGGTCGTAGCCGACGATGCTCTGGCCATGGCTGGGCGCCTCGGCCAGGCGCACATTGCGCGGCACGATGGTGCGGAACACGCGGTCGCCGAAGTACTCGGTGAGCTGCGCCGACACGGCGTTGGCCAGGTTGTTGCGCACGTCGAACATGGTGCGCAGCACGCCTTCGATTTCCAGCGCCGGGTTGAGGTTGATCTTCAGCGCGTCGATGGTCTCGACCAGCGCGCTCAGGCCTTCCAGCGCGTAGTACTCGCACTGCATCGGCACGATCACCGAGTCGGCGGCGGCCAGCGCATTCAGCGTCAGCAGCGACAGCGCCGGCGGGCAGTCGATTAGGATGTAGTCGTATTGATCGCGGATGGGCGCCAGCGCGCGCTTGAGGCGCTGCTCGCGCTCGCTCTGGTCCATCAGCTGGATCTCGGCGGCGGTCAGGTCGATGTTGCCCGGCAGCAGGTCGAAGCCTTCTGGCGTGGTGACGCGCACCTCGGCGGCAGTGATCTCGCCCAGCAGCAGGTCGCAGGTGGACGCTGCCACTTCACGTTTGTCCACGCCACTACCCATGGTCGCGTTGCCCTGCGAGTCCAGGTCGACCAGCAGCACGCGTTTCGGTGCGGCGGCAAGGGAAGCAGCCAGATTGACAGCCGTCGTGGTCTTGCCGACGCCGCCTTTCTGGTTGGCGATGGCGATGATGCGAGCCATGCAGGAGAGCCTCGTTGGCGAAGTTGGACTGGTCATTATGGGGGTAGCGGCGCGCAGGCGGAAACCGGTTTCCGGGGAACGGACGGCTTTGGCCCGGGAATGTGCCCTGATTTGCCCTGCTTTGGCCGTACCCCCTCCCTTTGGCGCAGCCAAGGGGAGGGCTGGGGAGGGGTGGCTTTTGGCCTTGGCCGGTAAAGCCCTTGCCGAGCATCGCTCGGCACTACGCGCCGCTTTTGCTTCAGAGCCCCTCTCCCGCTTGCGGGAGAGGGGTTGGGGTGAGGGCAGCTTTTGGCTTTGGCCGGTAAAGCCCCTGCCGAGCATGGCTCGGCACTACAGATCTAGCCCTTGCGCTCCACCACCACCAGATGCCGGTCACCGACCAACCCCGGCACTTGCAGCGGGCGCACTTCCAGCACCTGCCAGCCGGCCGGCAGCTGGGCGATCTCTTCGTGCGGGTACACGCCCTTCATCGCCAGCAGCTGACCACCGGGCCGCAGCAGGTGACCGCCAACCTCGATGATGCCGGCCAGCGTATCCATGGCACGGGCGGTGAGGTTGTCATATGCACCCGGCTCATCCAGCGCTTCGGCGCGGGATTCGGCGACGCGGGCATTGCTCAAACCGAGCTGGCGCACGGCCTCACGCATGAAGCGGGCCTTCTTGCCATTGCTCTCGACCAGGGTCACCTGCAGCTGCGGATGGGTGATCGCCAGCGGAATACCGGGCAAGCCGGGGCCGGTGCCCAGATCGGCCAGGCTGCCGCTGCTGACATGCTCGGCCATGGCCAGCGAATCGAGCAGATGACGGGTCACCATTTCGCGGGGATCGCGGATGGCGGTGAGATTGTAGGTGCGATTCCAGCGCACCAGCAGGGTCAGGTAGGCCAGCAGGGGCTTGGCCAAAGCGGCGTCCAGACCCATGGCTTTCAAGCCGTGGTCGAGGTCGCTGGCGACTTCGCGCGGGAGAGTGGTGTCGTTCATGGCGGGGATTATCGCAGGAGTGGCGCTTTTGGCCCCCTCCCTTTGGCGAAGCCAAGGGGAGGGTTGGGGAGGGGTGCTTTGAATCTGGCTTTTGATCTGCCGCGCAGACCAAGAGCAACGGCAACAGCTACCCCTCCCCGGCCCTCCCCTGCGCCTTGCGCAAGGGAGGGAGCAAAACTACCCCCTCCCCGGCCCGCCCGGCCCGAAGGCACAGCCTTCGGTCGTTCATCAGGCCGCGCGCCAGTGGCGCGCAAGCAGGCCTTCTTCACCCCCTTGGCTTCGCCAAAGGGAGGGAGCACATCGCTACAGTGGATACCAGGCCAGCGCAGCGCGGAAATCCGCAGTCGCCTGCCACTCATATAGATGCCAGCGCGCCGCATCACCCAGGCCCGGGTCGCACCACACCAGCTGCAAGGCCCCCGCCGCATCCGGCGCGAAGCGCAGCTTCTCCAGCCCGAACGAAATCCCGTGCCCGTGGGCTTTCAACAATGCCTCCTTGGCGCACCACACACGGAAGAACCATTGCTCGCAACCGCTGTCATCCAGCGCATCCAGCCAGGCAATCTCCTCCGGGTGGAAGTAGCGGCGGATCACCTCGCGCATCTGCCTGCGCGGCCGCTGCCGTTCCAGGTCCACGCCCAGGCGTGCGCCCTCGCCCAGCGCCACCAGCAGGTGGCCGCCGCTATGGCTCCAGCCGGTGCCGTAATGCGCCAGTTCAGCTATCAGCCACGGCCGGCTGCGCTCATCGCGGGTCAGCGGCAAGGCCTCGGGTGTGGTGTCGAAAACACCGGCCAGCAACTCGCGGGCCTGCGGCTCACCGCGGGTGCCGGCGGTATGCGGCAGCAGCCACACGTCAACCGGACCAAACTGCCAATGGCTACCCGTCGAGCTCATGCTGAACAGGTTCCTGCCCGGACAAACATGGTCTTAACGCCACTACGCGTTGACTGTCGCCACCGCACCTTTCGGGGTGCTTCACGGCAGGGAGGTTCGCGCATGGGCATCATCATCTGGTTGATTATTGGTGGCGTCGTGGGTTGGCTGGCCAGCATCATCATGCGCCGCGATGCGCAGCAGGGCATCATCCTGAACATCGTGGTGGGCATCATCGGCGCCATGATTGCCGGCTTCTTCTTCAGCGGCGGCAGCATCAACGGCGCGATCACCTTCCGCTCGTTCCTGTTGTCACTGGTGGGCGCGGTGATACTGCTGGCCATCGTCAATCTGTTCACACGCAAAAGCGTGCGTTAACCGTTCTGGCGCCGATTCGACCAAGGCCCGGCTGGCAACGGCCGGGCGTTGTTGTTTCAGCCCTGTGCCAGCTGCACCCAAGCCGGAGCGTGATCGCTGGGGCGTTCCCAGGTACGCGGCTCGCGGTCGATGCCGGAGGCGACAGCGCGCGGCTTGAGCGCATCGGAGACCAGGGTCAGATCGATACGCAGACCGAGATTGCGGCGGAAACCCGCTGCGCGGTAATCCCACCAGCTGAAAATGCCGGCTTCGTCGTTGTGCAGACGGAAGGCGTCGTGCAAGCCCAGATCCAGCAGCTTCTGCAGGCCGGCGCGCTCGGCGGTGGAGGTGAGGATGTGGTCTTCGTTCCACACGCTTGCATCGGGCACATCGCGCTCATCCGGAGCGATATTGAAATCACCCATCACCACCAGTTGCGGATGCTTCTGCAGTTCGGCGGCGATCCAGCTGTGCACTGCTTCCAGCCAACGCAGCTTGTAGGCGTACTTGTCGGTGCCCACGTCCTGGCCGTTGACCACATACAGATTGATGATGCGCACACCGTTGACGGTGCCGGCGATCACCCGCTTCTGCTCGTCCTCGAAGCCGGGAATGCCGATCTGCACGTCTTCGATCGGATGCCGCGACAGCAGCGCCACGCCGTTATAGGTCTTCTGCCCGGCGAACACGTTGCGGTAGCCCAGTTCCAGCAGCCGCGTATCGGGGAACTTATGGTCCTCCAGCTTGGTTTCCTGGATGCCGACCACGTCGGGGGCAAAGTCGGCCAGCCACTGTTCCAGATGCGGCAGGCGGACATTGAGCGAATTGACGTTCCACGAAGCGATTTTCATGCAGGGGATTCTAGCCGGGGCTGGAGCCAAAGGCCCTCCTCTCAGCTGAAGGCGGCAGCAATCAGCTCCCTCCCTTGCGCCGAAGGCGTAGGGGAGGGTTGGGGAGGGGTGCCTTGGCTTTGGCCTTGGCTTTGGCCTTGGCTTTGGCCTTGGCTTTGGCCTTGGCTTTGGCCTTGGCTTTGGCCTTGGCTTTGGCCTTGGCTTTGGCCTTGGCTTTGGCCTTGGCTTTGGCTTTGGGTTTGGCCCTCCCGTCGCTTCGGCTTGCGTTCCGGCAGCTCAGGCAAAGTCAAAAGCTCCCCCCACCCGCCCCCTTCGGGCCACCCTCCCCCGCAGGCGGGAGAGGGAACGGCGATGGTTTCCCGCGCTTCGTGAGTCACCCCACCCGCCAAACCCCGCAAACCACAACAAAACCTATCGGGTGAATGTCGGGGAATACACTTTTTCAGCGTTCCGATTCGCGCAGACTGCCTCTCAAAGTGAGGGGAAGCCATGCGTAGCAAGCTGTTTGTGCCCGGCGCACGTCCGGAACTGTTCGACAAGGCCTTGGCCAGTGCGGCCGATGCCCTGTCCTTCGATCTGGAGGATTCCGTCCCCGAGGCCGGCAAACAGGCGGCGCGCGCGGCCATCGCGAGCTTCCTCGCCCGCACCGATGTGCTTGCCAGCAACAAGCTGCTGATCGTCCGTACCAACGCCACCGACAGCCCGCACTTCGCCGCCGACCTGGCCGCGATGGCGGTGCCCGGCCTGTGGCTGCTCAATATCCCCAAGGTGGAATCGGCGGCGCAGGTGCGCCAGGTTGCCGTGGCGCTGGAACGGACCGAGGCCGCCAACGGTGTGACCCGCCCGATCGGCCTGCTACTGAACATCGAAACCCCGCGCGGCCTGCGCCTGGCCGCCGAGCTGGCTGGCGCGCATCCGCGCGTGGCCGGTCTGCAGTTGGGTCTGGGCGATCTGTTCGCGCCCAATGGCATCGCCCGCACGCCGGCCAATGTGCATGCGGTGCTGTTCGCGGTGAAAATGGCCACCACCGAAGCCGGCGTGTTCGCCTGTGACGGGGCCTGGCCGGATGTGGCCGATGCCGAGGGCTTCCGTACCGAGGCCATGCTCGCGCAGCAGCTGGGCTATATCGGCAAGAGCTGCATCCATCCGCGTCAGGTGGGCCAGGCCAATACGATTTTCAGCGTGGCCGAGGCCGAACTGGACGAAGCACGGCGTATTGTTGCCGCCGCGCAGGCGGCCAGCGATCTGGGCCGCGGTGCGTTCCTGTTCGAGGGACGCATGATCGATGTGCCCTACCTGCGCCGGGCCGAAGCCCTGCTCGCTGGCGCCCTGCGCGCCTGATCTTTCCACCTGGCGGTTCGCCGCTACGCCGTTCATTACCGGGGTTCCATCCATGCCCACGCCCATGGCCACTGCGCTCGCCGCGCTGTCGCATCGCTTCTCGCTCGGCTTCCGCCTGCTTGTCGTCACCACCTTGCTGGCACTGGCCGGTACGGCGGCTGCCGATGAGAGTTTGAATGCAGTGAAGTCCGGCGCGCTGCCGGTCCTGCCCAACGCTGCGCCAGTGCAGCAGTTGCTGGATGTCGATGGCCGCCTGCTGGCGCGCTCCGGCGACAAGGCCTGGTTGCTCGACAAGAATGGCAAGGCGTGGACGGCAGCCACCGGCATCAGCAACGAGGTAGTGCAGGACATCGTCCGCAACGGCGACAAAACCTGGGTGCTGAGCGGCCCGGATGCCAGCCATAGCAATCAGCTGCAACAGCTCACACTCAAGGGCGAAACGCTCGGCAAGGGCCAGTCGCTGGCACTGCCGACGCCGTTGAGCAACGCACACGCAGCCGCCTTGGATGGCGCACTGTTCGTGGCCGGTGTCGACGATAGCGGCGTTACCCAGCTGTACCGCAAACCCGCCGATGCCGCGCAATGGCAGCCGCAGCCGATCTGGCCGGGCGCTGCTGCAGCGGCGGCACTGCAGGCGCAGAAAGGCGCGCTGTACGCGGTAGTCGGCAACAACGGCGCGCAGCAATTGCTGCGCTGGAACGCCGACAAGGGCTGGCACAGCCTGCCGGCCATTGGTGGCGACGTGGTACCCGGTTCACTGCGTGCACTCGGCCAAGCGCACTTGCTGATGCAGGTCACCGACGCGGCCGGCAACAGCCACGCGCGCACCTTCCACACCATCACCAGTGCCTGGGCTGATCTGGCCGATACCGATGCCAAGGCACCACTGGCCAGTGCCAGCTGGGGCAATGGCCTGGCCTGGGCGAATGCTGATGGCAGTCTGCATGCGTTCGAACTACAGGGTAGCAAGCACCTGCTGCGCTGGTTGGATTGGGCGGTGATCGTGGTTTACCTGGCCGCCATGCTCGGCATCGGCGCCTGGTTCTACTTCCGGGAAAAGCACGGCAATACGTCCGACTTCTTCGTTGGCGGCCGCAGCATCCCGTTCTGGGCTGCCGGTGTCAGCCTGTATGCAACCAACACCAGCTCAATCAGCTTCATCGCCATCCCGGCCAAGGCGTTCGAGACCAACTGGCAGTATCTGACCAACAACTTGATCGCAGTAGTCGGCCTGATGTTCGTCGCGATATGGATCGTGCCGTTGCTGCGCCGCCTGGACCTGATGAGCGTGTTCTCCTACCTGGAAACCCGCTTCCACCCTGCCATCCGCATGCTCGCCAGTGCGCTTTGCATCGTGATGCAGATCGGTAGCCGGATGAGCGTCATCCTGTTCCTGCCGGCGCTGGCCATTTCCACCATTACCGGTGTGGACGTGGCCTGGAGCATCATGATGATGGGCATCTTCACCATCATCTATACAACCATGGGCGGCATGAAGGCGGTGATCTGGACCGATTTCGTGCAGGTGTTCGTGATGTTTGGTGGCGCCATTTTCGCCATCGGCTTCATCCTCTATCAGATCAACGGTGGCGTACCGGAGTTCCTTGCAGCAGCCGCTGCGGAGAACAAGACCCAGCTCTTCGATTTCAGCTTCGACCTGACCAAGGCAACGGTGTGGGGCTTCATCTTCCTGGTGTTGTTCGATGTAGTGCTGACCTTCCCCAAGGACCAGGTGCTGATGCAGCGCGTGCTGTCCACCAAGTCCGACAAGGAAGCCGGCCGCTCGGTGTGGACCTTCGCGGCGATGATGATCCCGGGCGGCTTCATCTTCTACGGCATCGGCACCGCGCTGTGGGTCTACTACCGTGACAACCCGGAGCGGATGAATCCGCTGCTGCCGATCGATGCGACGTTCCCGCTGTTCATCGCCGCCGAGCTGCCGGCCGGTGTCACCGGCCTGATCATCGCCGGCATATTCGCCGCAGCCATGTCGACACTGTCCAGCATCATCAATAGTGTCTCGACGCTGGCTTCGGTCGATTTCTACGAGAAGTTCAAAAAAGACGCGACGCCCAAACAGAGCGTGCGCTTCGCCGAATGGATCGGCGTGCTGGTCGGCCTTATCGCCATCGGCATTGCACTGGTGATGAGCCGCTACGACATCCACTCGCTGTTCGACGTGTCGATCGAACTGGCCGGTCTGCTCGGCGGTGGTTTTGCCGGCGCCTACACGCTGGGCATGTTCACCCGCCGCGCCAACTCAGCTGGCGTGGCAATCGGTGTCGCTTCCAGCATCGTGCTGACCTTCATCGCCTGGTGGTTCAATCTGGTGCATCCGTACTTCTACCTGGCCATCTCGATCTTCCTGTGCATCGTGATCGGCTATGTGGCCAGCCTGTTCTTCCCAGCGTCGAACCGGTCGCTGAAGGGCCTGACCATCTACAAGCAGGACGCGGTGTGAAGACTGGCCTGCACCCCGCCGCGGCCCTGCTCCGCGGCGGCGTGAAGCCAGATCCGGCAAAGGGCCGGGACATTGGTCGCATCGCGCCGCCGCGCCCGCTGGTGTAGTTTGGCGCGCAGCTGAGAGGTCTAATCGCGTGGAAACCCAGTTCCTCAATACCTTTGTCACCGTGGTCGACCGTGGCTCCATGGCCGCGGCAGCGCGCATGCTGCACATCACCCCGGCCGCCGTCGCCCAGCAGATCCGCACGCTGGAACGCGAGCTGGGCGCGCCGCTGATCGCCCGCGCCGGCCGCACCGTCAGCGTCACCGAGGAAGGTGCGCGCATCCTGCAGCGCGCGCGCGACCTGCTGCGTGGCGTGGCCGATCTGCGCAGCGTCGCCAACGAAAGCGGCATGGCCGGCGAACTGCGGCTAGGCGCCTGCCCTACCGCGCTGGGCGGGCTGGTACCGGACATCCTGGCGCGGATGGTAGCCAAGTTCCCCGAGATCAACGTCTTCATCAAACCCGGTTACTCGTCCGACCTGTACGGCGCGGTGGAAGCGGGTGACCTGGATGCGGCGATGGTGCTGCAGGCACCGTTCTCGCTGCCCAAGACCTGCGACTGGCAATTGCTGCGCGAAGAGCCACTGGTGGTGCTGGCACCAGCGCGCATGGCCGGTGCCGATCCGCACCAGTTGCTGCGCGAAGAGCCGCTGATCCGCTACGACCGCCACGAATGGGGTGGCCGCAAGGCCGACGAATACCTGCGCAAAGCCGGCATCGTGCCGCGCGAACGGTTCGAGCTGAATGCGCTCAACGCGATTGCGGTGATGGTCGATCGCGGCCTGGGCGTGTCGCTGGTGCCGGATTGGGCCAAGCCGTGGCCGGAAGGGATTTCGGTGGTGCGCATTCCCCTGCCCGAGCCCAGCGAGCCGCGCCGGATCGGCATGGTCTGGTCGCGCTCGTCGGTGCGCCTGCGCCAGGTCAATGTGTTGTTGGAGGAGGCGCGTACGGCGTTGTTGCAGCCGACGGATTGAGCAGGGTTCCTGTAGTGCCGAGCCATGCTCGGCAGGAGCACTACCCGTAGAGCCCCTGTAGTGCCGAGCCATGCTCGGCTGGAGCGTTACCGGTAGAGCCTCTTGCCGAGCATGGCTCGGCACTACCCGGTGGGTTTGCTGGTAAAGCCCCTGCCGAGCATGGCTCGGCACTACCGGGTTTCCCGGCGGGCGCAGGCGCCGTCACCCAATCGCAACAAACCCTAGGCTTTGAACATACACAGGTGCGCTTCTATCGCACCAAGGGCCCGCCTAGGCTTCGCCCAACGTCGGAGTTGCGCCCGGTGCCTGCATGGTCGGGGACCGAAAACAACAAACGGCAGGATCAAAGGGGCGATAGTCCCCGCCGCTTTCTGGCGTTGTCGGCTCCCAGGCCGGTTCCGTCACACATTCAAACCTGGGGGAGAGAACAACATGATCAAGCCACTTTCGGCCGCCATCAGCGCCGTGCTGCTCGCCAGCGCGATGAGCCCGGCCTTTGCACAAGACGCCGCAACCACGCTGGACCAGGTGATCGTCACCGGTACCCGCACCCCGGTTGCCATCGACAAGGTTCCCGGTGCTGTCACCCTGATCAGCCCGGAGCAGGTGCAGCGCACCTTGAACCTGACCGAAGACGCCACCGCCGTGCTCGCACGCATGGTGCCGGGCTATTCCGAATCCTCGCAGGCGATGAGCAACTCCGGTGAGACCCTGCGCGGTCGCGTCGCGCTGCGCCTGTTCGACGGCGTGCCACAGGGCTCGCCGCTGCGCGAAGGCAGCCGCAACGGCACCTTCACCGACATGGGCGTGATCGGCCGCATCGAGGTCATCAACGGCCCGTCCGCCGCTGAAGGCATTGGCGGCGCCGGTGGCGTGATCAACTACCTGTCCAAGAACCCGGACGTGGCTGGCCACGAAACCACCGTCACCACTCGTTACAGCAGCCAGTTCAAGGACGACAGCGCGCAGTCCAAGATCGGCGTCACCCACGCCTTCAAGGGCGACGCGGTCGACTACCTGATCAGCGGCGCCTACATCGACCGTGGCATCGCCTACGACGGCGACGGCCGCCGCGTTGGCCTGAACACCTCCGGCTCGCTGTCCGACTCGTACAGCAAGAACCTGTTCATGAAGGGTGGCTACAACTTCGGCGAAGGCCAGATGCAGCGCATCCAGGCCAGCTACAGCAACTTCCACATCGGCGGCAAGCACAACTACATTCCGGTCGAAGGCTGCCGTGCCGGTGATCTCGGCTGCACCAAGCCGACCACCAATACCGCTGAAAAGGGCTCGATTGCCGGTTCGCTGGCCGAGTTCAACGATTTCGAACAGTTCGCGGTGAAGTACACCAATGCCGATTTCTTCGGCGGCGACTTGAGCGTGGATGCGTACTGGGCCGAGCAGGCCATGCGTTACGTGCCGGAAAACGGCGACGACCGCCAGCTGACCAAGCCGGCCCCGACCGATGATGCCCTGCGCATCTGGGACCAGTCGGAAATCAACAGCGAGAAGAAGGGTCTGCGTTTCGGCTACGCCTATGGCGAGCTGTTCAAGGTGGAAGGCCTGCGCCTGCGTGCCGGCCTGGACCTGGTCGAAGACACCGCTGAACAGCGCCTGGCGCTGACCAACCGCCTGTGGGTGCCGCCGATGAAGTACACCAGCATCGCGCCGTACGCGCAGCTGAGCTGGGACATCGGTCCGGTGACGCTGGATGCCGGCATCCGTCGCGAAGACGGCCAGCTGGAAATCGACAGCTACACCACCGTGGCCTTCCGCGACCACACCCCGGTGCAGGGCGGCAAGATGGATTACAAGGCCAACATGCCCAACTTCGGTGCGATCTGGCGCATCACCGACCAGTGGTCGGTGTTCGCTTCGTACTCCGAAAGTTTCGGCATCGCCAACGTCGGCATCCCGCTGCGCAACATCCAGGCCAGCAGCCCGTGCAAGGCCGTGTCCTGCATCGCTGACCTGCAGCCGCTGATCACCGAGAACAAGGAAATCGGCTTCAACTGGCGTGGTGCCCAGGGCCAGATCGGTGCATCCGTGTACCGCTCGACCTCGGACTTCGGCTCCACCCTGACCATCGACAAGGCCACCGACGACTTCATCCTGACCCGCGCACCGGTCGAGATCGAAGGCTTCGAGTTGAACAGCGCCTGGACCTTCAACGAGCAGTGGAAGGCGAGCTTCCTGTACTCGCGCATCCGTGGCCAGACCCAGTACTACCCGGGTTCGGGCCTGAAGAAGGAAATGGGCATCCTCGACATCTCGCCGGACAAGGTGAATGCCTCGGTGACCTGGACCCCGACCGATACCCTCAACGCAACCCTGGGTGTCAGCAAGACCTTCAGCCGCGACCTGCGTGAGACCTTCGTCAATCCGGCCACCAACGCGGTCTACAAGAACGAAGAGAACACCTATGGCTACGCGCTGTGGGACCTGAGCGTGAACTACGACATCGGCCGTTACGGCCAGCTGGCACTGGGCGTCGAGAACCTGTTCGACAAGCAGTACGTGCTGACCTGGTCGCAGCTGCCGGGCTGGCAGAACTACTTCTCCGGCCGTGGCCGGATGGTGTCGCTGACCCACACGTTCAAGTTCTGATCCACGCGTGACAGACGGCGTCACAGGAAACTGTGGCGCCGTTTGCTTAGATGCCTGCAGGTCCTCTGTAGGAGCGGCGTAAGCCGCGGAACTGAAGAAAAGGCTGCTCCAGCCAGTCTTGCAATTGCAGATATTTCGTTGTCGGCGCCGTTGTTTGCTTCGCGGCTCACGCCGCTCCTACAACCTTGCGGCATACGATTCTGAAAACGGAGGCTTGCCCATGTTCCGCCAAACGACCCGCAACGCCCGCAAGCACATCGCGCATGGCCTGTTGCTGGGCACCGCCGCCTGGCTGGCCGGCATCGGCAGCGCCCACGCTGCAACGGACAAGCGCTGGCAACGCCTGGACAGCTTCCTCGCCCAGGCGACCAACAAAGACGGCTATCCCGGCGCAGTGGCGCTGATCGAGATCGATGGCCGCAACACCTTCCACGGCCATTGGGGGCATGCCGATATCGGGCGCACCCGGCCGATGCGTGAGGACAATATCTTCCGCATCTATTCGATGACCAAGCCGGTCACTTCGGTCGCCATCCTGATGCTGCTGGAAGAAGGCAAACTGGCGCTGGATGATCCTTTGGCGCGCTTCATCCCGGCCTTCGCCGACCGCCAGATCGTGACCGGCGGCGATAGCGGCCACCCGCAGCTGGCGCCCGCGCCGCGCGCAATCACCCTCCGCCACCTGCTGACCCATACCAGCGGTTTTGCTGCGGATTCGGATGGACACCGTGTTGCCAGTGCGCTGTTGGACCGCGCCGACGTGGACAGTGCCACCTCGCTGGAAGACGTGGCTGCACGCCTGGCCACGCTGCCGTTGGCTGACGCTCCCGGCACTCATTTCCACTATGAAGGCAGCAATACCGAATTGCTGGCGCGGGTGGTTGAAGTGGTCAGCGGACAACCGTTCGCGCAATTCCTGGCACAGCGCATCTTCCAACCACTGGGCATGGCCGACACCGGCTTTGAAGTCGCCTTGAGCCAGCGCTCACGCGTGGTGGACCTGCCGACCAACGCCGCCGATGGCTCGCTGCATATCGCCGACACGCTCAGCGCGCGCAGCCCCGGCGTCCGCTTGAAGGGCTACGACAGCGGTGCCGGCGGCCTGTACTCCACAGCAGCGGACTACCTGAAATTCGCCCACATGCTGCTGGGCAATGGCGAAGCCGACGGGGTGCGCCTGCTTTCGCGCAAGACCGTGGATCTGATGATGGCCGACCAGCTTGGCGGCTTCAGCCCAGCCATCCATGGCTTCAGCGAAGGCGAAGGTTTCGGCCTGGGCGGCTATGTCGTTACCGACCCTGCCGTGCGCGGCCGCCTGGGCAGCGTTGGCCAGTTCGGCTGGTCCGGCGCGGCGTCCACCTATTTCACTGTGGATCGCAGCGAAAAAATGATCGCCATCGTGCTGCTGCAATACCTGCCGGAAGGCGACAAGCGCCTGCCGCCATTGGCAACACCGTTCTACAACCTCGTTTACCAGGCCATTCCATGACCTCCACCGTTCTCGTTGCCGGCTCGGCCAATCTTGATTTTGTCGTGCGTGCGGCACATGTACCGGCACCGGGTGAAACCGTGCTCGGCCGGGAATTCCGCACCTTCCCCGGTGGCAAGGGTGCAAACCAGGCCGTTGCCTGTGCGCGTGCCGGAGGCGCTGCGACACAGATGCTGCTGGCGCTGGGCGCGGATGACTTCGCCAAGCCCATCGAAGCATCCTTGTCCGATGCCGGTGTGGTGTTGCATGCAGTACGTGATGCGCAATTGCCGACCGGCACCGCCTTCATCTGCCTGTCCGACGATGCCGAGAACGCGATAACCGTTGCACCCGGCGCCAACATGGCCTTGCTGCCCGCGCACCTGCCGCCGCTGGACGGCGTGCAGTGGCTGTTGCTGCAGCTGGAATCACCGTTGGCAACCGTGCTGGCCTACGCTCGTGGCGCCCGCGCTGCCGGCGTCAAAGTCGCGCTGAACGCAGCACCTGCGCAGGTATTGCCGGCCGAACTGCTGGCACAGCTGGATATGTTGATCGTCAATGAAGGCGAGCTTGATGTGGTTGCCGGCAATCCACCTGAGCTGGCCAGTGGCTTGGCGCGCCTGGACGTGCCGTGCGTGATCGTCACCCTTGGCGCGCGCGGCTGCCTGGCCCGCCTCGATGGCGAGATCCTGCTGCAGCCTGCGTTCTCGATTTCGCCGGTTGATACCACCGCAGCAGGTGACACCTTCTGCGGCACGCTGATCGCACTGCTGGCGCGCGGCAAGCCACTGCAACACGCCCTGCTCGCTGCCAGTGCCGCCTCGGCATTGGCCTGCACGCGGCTGGGTGCGCAAACCAGCATTCCCGAACATGCCGACGTACTGGCCTTGCTGGCCGACAGCAGCCGTCTGCCGGATACCCAAGCCCATGCCGCCCTGGCGGCGTGGTGCGCGCTGTAACCGTTACACCCTCCCCGCTTTTTGTTGGATGCATGCCATGACCTCGCCCTATCCCGCGCCCGATTACGACAACGAATCCCCCGACTACGGGCGTGAGGCGATCCATACCGAATACAAGTTCTCGCACGTTACCACCGGCCGCTACCTGCCCACCCCGGGCAAGGCGCCGGCGTGGCCGTTCGCCGACATCGGCAGCTGGATGATCGATGCCAATGCCAGCGCCGCCGATTGGTTGACCGAGCTGAAGGACTGGCGCCAGGAGCACCTGGTGCGCATCGGCTACACCGACGTGAACTACCGCCGCCCGGAACTGCAGTGGGCGCAGCGCAACTTCGTGCACGCGCAGATGATGGTTGAGGACCGCTATTTCTTCGACGTTGAAACCGCGCAGTACACCGTTGATAGATATCTGGACGATCTGATCGAGCGCTTCGGCGGCTTGGACTCGGTGCTGATCTGGTACATCTACCCGAACATCGGCATCGACGACCGCAACCAGTTCGATCTGGCCCATACCCTGCCGGGCGGCCTGGAAGGTTTGACCGCCGCGGTGAAGGCATTCCAGGCGCGCGGCGTGCGCGTGTTCCTGCCGGCCAAGCCGTGGGATCACGGCACCCGCGATCCCGGCATCAGCCATTGGGACGGCATGGCCGAGATCATCAAGGCCACCGGCGCTGACGGCATCAATGGCGACACCTTCAACGGCGTGCCGCGCGCGTTCTTCGACGCCTGCGATGCCTTGGGCAATCCGGTGGTGGTGCAGCCCGAATCCACCATCAGCTCCGAAGAGCAGCTGATCTGGAACGTGCAGAGCTGGGGCAAGAAGGCGCCCGATGGCCCGGTGCCACCGGTGTCCAAGTGGAAGTGGCTGGAGCCGCGCCACATGGTCAACTACGAGAACCGCTGGGGCCGCAACCGCAACCACGACCTGCAGTACTGCTTCTTCAACGGCATCGGTTACAACGCCTGGGAGAACATCTGGGGCATCTGGAACCAGTTCACCGCACGCGATGGTGAAACCCTGCGCCGCATGGCGGCAATCTACCGCCAGTTCCCGGCCCTGATCGTTTCAATGGACTGGGAGCCGTACCAGGTCTGTTACCAGGGTGGCATCTTCGCCAGCAAGTTCCCGGTCGATGGGCTCAGCCTGCACACCTTCATCAACCGCAACGAATACGCTGTCAACGGCGAGCAGATTGGCCTGCCGCATGTGGACGGCACCCGCTACTACGATGTCTGGCACGGCGTGGCGCTGACGCCAGCTGTGCGTGACGGCTTGGCGGTCATCGACCTGCCGATGGAGGCACGCGGCTTTGGTGCGGTGCTGAGCGTGCAGCCAGGCACCGCGGTAGAAGGCCTGGAGGCATTCCTCGCCGACGCTGCCAAGCGCGCCGAGCGATCCCTCAACAGCTATTCCGCTGCGTGGTCCGCCATCCCGCAGCAGTTGCAGGAAATCCCGGCCACGCGCGCCCAAGCGAGCGCACCGCAGGGCATGGTCAGCATTCCGGCCGGCGAGTTCGTATTCGCCGTCGGTGGCATCGAGATCGAAGGCTTCAACTGGGCCGGTCAGGACGTGCAGTTCCCGTGGGAAGACTGCCCGCGCCGCCACCACCGCAAACACATGCAGATGGCGGCATTCCACATCGACCGCTACCCGGTCACCAATGCGCAGTTCAAGGCCTTCATCGATGCCACCGCGTACCAGCCGGCCGACGACATCAACTTCCTCGCCCACTGGGTGGATGGCGCGCCACGCGCCGGTTGGGAGAACAAGCCGGTGATCTGGGTGTCGATTGAAGATGCGCGCGCCTATGCCGCCTGGGCTGGCAAGCGCCTTCCGCACGAATGGGAATGGCAGTACGCCGCCCAGGGCAACGATGGCCGCACCTACCCATGGGGCAACGACTGGGACGACAGCCGCGTGCCGCGGGTCAACCATGGCCGTCGCGTGCTTGCCCCGGCCGATGTCGATGCGCATCCGCAGGGCGCCAGTCCGTTCGGCGTCGAAGACCTGGTCGGCAATGTATGGCAGTGGACCGATGAATTCAGCGACGAGCACACCCGCGCGGCGATCCTGCGCGGTGGCTCCAGCTACCAGCCGCAGACCTCGCATTGGTACTTCCCGCAGGCCTATCGCCTGGACCAGCATGGCAAGTACCTGCTGATGGCACCGGCCAAGGACCGCAGTGGCATGCTCGGCTTCCGTTGCGTGGTGGACGCGGCATGAGTGCGGCCATCACCATCGGCCAGCAGCTGATCGCACCTGCAGGCGTAAAGCTGGACGGTGTGTTCGGGCAGATGCTGGCAGCCAACCGCAGCGGCCGCCTCAGCCACTTCATCGTCGATGAAGCCAGCCCCTCGATCAGCATCTTCGGTCAGGCGCACAAGCAGCAGAACCAGGAAGGCGACTGGTACGGCGAACACGCCGGCAAGTGGCTGTCGGCAACCGCGCGTGCGGTTGCGCAGGGCGGCCAGCCAGAACTGGAAGCCAATCTGCGCCGCGTCGCCGATTGGCTGATCAGCCAGCAGGATGATGACGGCTATCTCGGCAACTATGCCGCCGACCGCCGCTTCACCGTGCCGCAGCCACCCAAGCCGGAAAGCTGGAACGGCGAACCGGCGCTGCGCACCTGGGACATCTGGACCCACAGCTACCTGATCCTCGGTTTCCTTGAGACCTGGCGCGCACTGGGCGATGACAGCTATCTGCAGGCCGCGCGGCGCATTGCCGACCTGTGCTGGCAGGCACTGGAATCGGGCATCGACATCACCACCCTGGGCAACCACCACGGCATGTCGGCGACGGTGCTGCTGGACCCAGCCGCCGACCTGTACCTGGTCACCGGCGAGCCGCGCTATCTCGCGCTGGCCGAGAAGATCCTGCAGCAGGCCAATGCCAACCCGCGCCTGGCCCTGCTCGACAAGGGCATCGCCAACGAAGACGCCGCCTTCATCGCCACCGGCAAGGCTTATCAGCTGTCGTGGAATCTTGTTGGTCTGGCCAAGCTGTACAAGGCCACCGGCAAGGCCGACTACAAGCTGGCCATCGACAATCTGTGGAACAACATCCGCGAGCAGCACCTCACCCTGGGCGGCGGTCCGTGGGGCGGCGTGGCGCATCGCTCGCGCGAAGTGTTCAATGCACCGCGCACGTTCTTCCCGCAGGCCTATGTGGAAACCTGCTCGGTGCTGGCGTGGATGCAGCTCAACCGCGAGCTGCTGGCCATCAGCGGCCACGCGCGTTACGCCGATGAGCTGGAACGCACTGCCTACAACGACCTGCTGGCGGCGATGGCACCGAACGGTGAGGACTGGTGTTACTACACCTTCCCCAACGGCAAGCGCGTGCATACGACGTACTGGCGCTGCTGCAAGTCGTCCGGCGCGATGGCGGTGGAAGAGCTGCCGCAGATTGCCTATGGCGTCGCTGCCGACGGCGGCCTGCGGGTGAACCTGTACGGCGCCGGCGAAGCCACGCTCAATCATGCAGACGCTGGCAAGGTGGTGCTGCAGCAGCAGACCCGCTATCCGTTCAATGGCGATATCAACCTGCGGGTCACGCCCGAGCACAGCGCCAGCTTCGGCATCGGCCTGCGCATCCCGGCCTGGGCCGAGGACGCCCGCATCCAGGTCAATGGCATCAACGTGCCGGTACAGCTTGGCGCGGATGGTTACGTGCAGCTGCAACGCCAGTGGCAGGCCGGCGATCTGGTCAGCGTGCAGCTGCCGATGCAGCCGCAGCTGCACCGTGCGGCCAACATCAACGTGCAGGAATCGCGTGCACCGGATGGTTCGCCGGTGGCGCAGGAAGTGCTGCGCTGGGAATACGTCGGCTTGAGTTATGGCCCGCTGGTCTATGCGACCACACTGATCGACGGCTTCAAGACCGATGAAACCGTGAAATTGCCGGAAGGTGATCCTTCGCGCTGGCTGCAGGTTGGCCAGGACGAGGGTGAAGGCGCGACGGTGACGATGCAGCTGCAGAGCCGCGCGCCACTGGTGTTCGAGCCTTACTACCGCTGCGGTGGCCGCGAACACGACGTCTGGCGCCTGAGCTGGCTGTCGCTGGCCCCGCACTAAGCCTGTCACCGCTGCCTCTCACCAAAAACTGTGAAGGCAGCGGTGGTTTTGAAGGCGATGACACCGCGATACCTGCTTTTTGTCCTCGCTGAAAATACCCGCACGATATGTTTCTTCCCATCCACCGGGAGGAAACTGCAATCAAGGATTCGAGTGCAGCCAATGTCAGCAAGCAACAACCCATCTCCGTTCGACATCGCCCAGCGCGATGGTGCCCGTGGCCCGCTCAGCGGCGTGCGCGTGCTGGACCTGAGCGCCTATATCGCCGGGCCGTACGGTTGCACCCTGCTGGCCGACCAAGGCGCGGAAGTGATCAAGGTGGAACCGCCGGTTGGCGACAACCTGCGCAAGTACCCGTCCACGCTGGAGGCCGAGAGCCGCGCCTTCCTCGGTGTGAACCGCTCCAAGCGCGGCGTGGTGCTGGACCTGAAGGAAGCCGACCAGCGTGCGGTACTGATGCGCCTGGTGCGCGAGGCCGACGTACTGGTGCACAACTTCCGTCCCAGCGTTCCGGCCCGACTGGGCATCGATTTCGACAGCCTGAACAAGATCAACCCGCGCCTGGTGTACTGCGCGGTCACCGGTTACGGCGAGGACGGTCCGCTCAAGGACAAGGCCGGCTACGACCAGGTGCTGCAGACCATGACCGGCATGTGCGCGATGCAGGGCAAGCCCGGCGGCGCGCCGGAAATCCTGTACGGCTCGGTGGTCGACTACTACGCAGCCGCGCTGGTTGCGGCGGGTGTGTCCTCGGCATTGTTCGAACGTGAACGCAGCGGCGAAGGCCAGTACGTCGGCGTGTCGCTGCTGCGCAGTGCGCTGACCATGCAGTCGGCACGGATGATCTGGGCCGAAGGCGAGCCGGAAGGCGTGGGCCGCGACATGCGCTCGGGCGGTGTCACCGGCATCCATCCGACCGCGCAGGGCCATCTCTACATCTCGGCCAATACGCCGCGTTTCTGGCAAGCGCTGTGCGACAAGATCGGCCTGCCGGCAATGGGCAGCGAGCCGCGTTACGACACCGTGCGCAAGCGCGCCGAGCATTCCGACGAATTGCTGGCAAAGCTGCATGCAGCGCTGGCTGCACGCAGCGCGCTGGAGTGGGAAGCGCTGTTCGGCGAAGAAGTACCGTGCGCCGCTGCGCGCAAGGTCGAGGACATGTTCGAGCACCCGCAGGTGCTGGCCGAAGAGATGATCACCACGCTGCAGCATCCCTTGCTGGGCAGCTACCGCGGCATCACCCGTCCCATCGTGTTTGGTCGCACCCCCGGCCCGCAGCCATTCGCCGCGCCGACCTTCGACCAGGACACCACCGCAGTCATCGCCGCCGTCGATGCTGGCGACACCCCCGCCTGATCCGGAGCACATCATGAGCACTGCATCCAAGCTCGCGCAGCTGCGCGAACTGTCCGTCGTCGTCGCCGACACCGGTGACTACGACGCCATCAAGCGCCTGCGTCCGGTCGACTGCACCACCAACCCGACGCTGGTGAAGAAAGCCCTCGACCTGCCGGTCTACGCCGGCCTGATTGAGCGCGAGCTGCAGTGGGGCCGCGCCCAATCCGGCGACAAGCAGGCCGTTGCCAATGCCGTGGTCGATCGTTTGACCGTCGGCGTCGGCACGATGCTCGCCGAACTTGTGCCGGGCCGCGTTTCCACCGAAGTGGATGCCGACCAGGCGCACAACACCGAGGCCACGATTGCCAAGGCGCGCGAGTTCATCGCCATGTACGAAGCGGCCGGCGTGCCGCGCAGCAAGGTGCTGATCAAGATCGCCGCCACCTGGGCCGGCGTGCAGGCCGCACGCGTACTGCAGGCCGAAGGCATCGACTGCAACCTGACCCTGATCTTCAATCCGACCCAGGCCCTGGCCTGCTCGGAAGCCGCCTCCTTCCTGATTTCGCCGTTCGTCGGCCGCATCCTGGATTGGTACGTGGCCAACGGCCAGACCCCGGCCAGCATTGATGAAGACCCGGGCGTGGTGTTCGTGCGCGGCGTGTTTGCCGAGTTCAAGCGTCGCGGTTCCAGCACGGTAGTGATGGGCGCCTCGTTCCGCTCGACCGCGCAGATTGAAGCGCTGGCAGGCTGTGATCGTCTGACCATCTCGCCGGACCTGCTGGAAAAGCTGGATGCTGACTTCGGCGAGCTGCCGCGCAAGCTGGTGGCTGGTGCTGCTGAAGCGGTGAACGTCGCTGCGATTGATGAGGCGACGTTCGATGCGGATATGGCGGCTGATCCGATGGCGACCGAGAAGCTGGCTACTGGTATTGAGGCGTTTGCCAAGGATCTGCAGACACTGCGGCAGCGGATTGCGGATGAGTTGGGCGGCTGATAGCCAAAGCAGTGCCTGACCACTCCCTTCTCCCACCGGGAGAAGGTGGCCGAAGGCCGGATGAGGGTAAGTGCGAAGCCTGGCAATATCAGCCCACAAGAGGCTTCGCCCCTTACCCTCACCCCAGCCCCTCTCCCAGAGGGAGAGGGGCTTTCAGATCGCATGCTTTTTGCAGCTTTCAAAAGTTTTTCGACACCCGGCTCCCTCTCCCTCGTGCCGGGGTCACCGCAGCCGGCCCCCTGTGCCTGGTTGCGGCTTTTCTCCCTCAGCGCGAAATCATCTCGATGAAACGCGCGACCCGTGTGTACGGCGGCCGCAGCAGATCACTGCCGGCCCGGCGGGTCTGCCACAGCACCGGCAGACGCTTGCTCATCGCATCGAAGCCGGCCTTGCCGTGGTACGCACCCATGCCGCTTGCCCCAACACCGCCAAACGGCAGGCCGTTGATCGCGAAGTGCAGCAAGGTGTCGTTGACGGTGACACCACCGGCAATGGTCTGGCCAACGATCTTCTCCACCGTGGCCTTGTCATGGCTGAAGGGATACAAGGCCAGCGGCCGATCGCGACCATTGATGGTGGCGATGGCCTCGTCCAATGAGCGGTAGCTGCGGATTGGCAGGATAGGCCCGAAGATCTCGTCCTGCATCACCGTCGCGTCATCGCCCGGCTGCAGGATCAGGGTCGGTGGGAACAAACGCTCGCGCCGCGAACGCTCGGCATCGATATCGGCCAGCGGCAATACCTGCAGGCCACGCGCGCGCGCGTCATCCACATAGCCCTGCAAGCGTTGATACTGCGCCTCGTTGATGATGCGGCTGTAATCGGCAGCATCACTGAAGTCGCCGTAACGCAGCCGCACCTGCGCACGCAGCGCGGCAACCAAGGCATCAACCCGTGCTTCGTCGATCAACACATAATCCGGCGCGATGCAGGTCTGCCCGGCGTTGAACCACTTGCCGGTGGCCAAGCGTGCGGCTGCACCTCCCAACGGATAATCCGCTGCCACCAGCGCTGGTGATTTACCGCCAAGCTCCAGCGTCAGCGGGGTCAGATGCTGCGCAGCGGCCGCCATTACCTTGCGGCCAATCGCGGTGGAACCGGTGAATACCAGATGGTCGAACGGCAGGCCCGAGAATGCCGAGGCCACACTGGCATCACCCTGCAGCACCGCTACCCGATCGGCGGGGAATACCTCGGTCAACAAGGACTGCAGGAAGGCCGAACTGTTCGGCGTGTGCTCGGACGGTTTGAGCATGACGTGGTTGCCAGCAGCAATCGCGGTCGCCAATGGCACCAACGCAAGATTGACCGGGTAGTTCCATGGCGAGATCACCCCGACCACGCCCACCGGCACCGGTCGCACCTGCGCCCGCGCCGGCCAGAAGCGCCAACCGACACCAATCCGCTCCGGCTTCATCCAGCCGCGCAGGTGCGAAAGCAGATGGTCGATTTCGCCGGTGACGGTCATGCCGTCGGCGATCACCGATTCGTGTCTGGAGCGATGGCCGAAGTCAGCGGCAATCGCCTCGGTCATCTCCGGAATGCGCGCCTTGAACGCGGCGCGCAGGCGGCGCAGATCGTCGCGGCGCTGCGCGTAGTCTGGCTTGTGCTGCTGCCAGGCTGCACGCAGTTGCGTCAGCTGCTGCTGCAGATTATTTGAACCATCGGTCTGTGGATCCATGGTGCCTCCCCTAGATCAGCGGCCACTGTAAACCTGTGTGTGTTGAGGAGTGAAGGCTTGTTTGCGAAGCGGGCGTGATGTGCTGCGCAAAGCCGGAACGAAGGCGATGAAGCTCTACCCCTCCCCGGCCCTCCCCTGCGCGTTGCGCAAGGGAGGGAGCGAAGCACGTGACCTGTCAGCCCCCCGTGCACGCCGCTTTTGCCCCCTCCCTTTCGCGCAGCGAAGGGGGGTGAAGAAGGCCTGCTTGCGCGCCACTGGCGCGCGGCCTGATGAACGACCGAAGGCAGTGCCTTCGGGCCGGGCGGGCTGGGGAGGGGTGCTCTTCGCGGCTAGTTGCTCAGCGGGCATCATCCGGAAACCACCCCTGCGCTTGCCTGCCCCGCGCAGTGGGTGCTAGAAGAGATCATGCAGGTTCGGCCGGTCATAGCGCCGCAGATGAGCGCTGCGATCCACCAAGAGGGCATGCCGCACCATGCTGGGACGCGAACACGACATAGCAGTGAACCCCGACGCCTGCCCTGTGCAGGCCAAGCGTGGACTGCTGCAGGCACTGGACCTGCATTCGCTGTGGCGCGCCTGCGTGGATCTGATCAACCAACACCTGCCTTGCCACTCGTGCACCTTGATGTACGACATCAACGGCAGCTACCAACCACAGCGCAGCCTGCATTTCCTCGGGGCCAGTGCCGCCGACGATGCAAGGCCGCTACGTAGTCTCGACGTTGCCGCGCCCTATCTGCAGCGCAACCCGCGCGTCGACTGGTACACGCTGTCGCAGATCGCTTCCACCGACACGCAGGCCCGGCTGCGGCTACGCGCGCAGAATCCCGCGCCCGGCTGGAACGAATTCATCCACATGGCGTTCTGGCGCGGTGAAGGCCTGGAGGCGGTGTTGAGCATCCGCATGCAGGCCGGCCAGGAGCAGATCACCGACGCCCACCAGCAGTTCCTCGGTGAACTGCATCAGCTGATGGCCGCTGGCCTGCAGCGCGTGCGCTCGATGCGGCATGAACGTCGCAGCATCTATCAGGCGCTGCTCGACCGACAAAGCCAGGCCGACATCATCCTCGACCATGAGTTGCACCTGATCAGCCTGTCGCCTGCGGCGCAGCAGTTGTGCGCGGGTTGGCTGGACGAAACCGGCAAGCGCCTGCGCTTCCCCGACAGCGTGGCTTCGGCATTGCGCGGCTGGCTGCGCCAGGCGAACCAGGTCGGCGACGCTGAGCTTCCACGGGAAGCGCTGGACCTGCCCGCTGCACAGTTACGCATCAGTCTGCAGAATCGGCTGCAGGCAGACGGTCTCTATCCGATGTATCTGCTGCGACTGACGCCGCTGCAATCGACTACCGCAGCGATGCCGGTGATCACCCGGCCGATGTGGGCCAGGCTCTCGCCCACCGAAACCCGCGTCGCCGAGCTGGTCCTGGATGGCATGCGCAATGACGAGATCGCCAATCACCTGCGGCGCTCGCGCAAGACCATCGAGAGCCAGATCAGCGCGATCTACCGCAAGCTCGACGTTGGCCATCGTGCGCAGCTGGTGCGCCTGCTCAGCGTCGCCGGCTGAGCAGGCACAACAGCTCAAGGCACGAACAGGAAGTAGTCGTGCGCGGCACGCGCCAGCTGCGCGATGGCTGCATCGCGTTCCTCGTTGCTGGCGCGTGACTGCACGAATACAGTGACGATGGCATGGCCACGTCCACCCGGCAGCGTGATCACGCCAACATCGTTGATCACGTCACCCACCGTGCCGGTCTTGTGCGCCACCGGGGTGTCCTTCGGCAACATGCCACGCAGGCGTGCGCTGCCGGTGCGGGTGTCGAGCATGATGTCCTGCAGCAGCTTGGTCGAGCCTGGCTGCAGCACCTCGCCACGCCAGACCTTCTGCAGCAGGGTCGCCATCGCACGGGCGCTGCTGGTGTCGCGCGGATCCTCATTCCAGGCATTGGTGTGGCCGCGACGCAGTTCTTCGCTGCGTTCTTTTCGCGACAGCTCGGCGTAGGCCGCAGGACCCATCGGGTTGGCCTGCGAAGCAGCGTTGCTGCGGTAATTGGCCAGCAGCTCCCAGATGTAGCGGTCCACCCGCATGCCACTGATGCCCAGTGCCTGCATGCGCGCATTTACCGCGTTGGTGCCACCACCAAGACGGATCAGGATATCGGTGGCGTTGTTGTCGCTGACCGTGATCATCATGTGCAGCAGATCGCGCACGGTGATGGCCGAACCGGCGCTCAGGTGCAGGTCCATCGGTCCGCCCATTTCCGGGTAGACATCGCCTGCGCCCAGCGTCACTTGTTGCTGCAACGAGAGCTTGCCCTCGTCGACCAGTTTGAGGATGTGCACGGCGACCGGCACTTTCATCGTACTGGCCATCGGGAAGGCACGGTCGGCATCGAGATAGACAGTACGGCCGCTTTCCAGATGGACGATGGCTGCACCCAGTTGGCCGGGCAGTTGTGCGGCAAGTCGTTGTGCCTCGACCTGCAGACCTTGGCTGTTTGCAGGTTTGGTGGCTGCCGCTGCCGGCAGCAGCATGCATGCCAGCAGCGGTACCACGAACAGCGCGCGCAGGCGTGGGCGCGGTGGAGAACGACGGAGGTGGTGCTGGTACATATGGAGTCCTCTGCAAACGGAACACTGCCGCCCATCACTGAGCGGCAGTCATCATCCCTAGAAGCGCATGCGCGCGCCAAGCGTGAAGTAACGGCCCACCACATCGTAATAAGGCGAGCCGACCGCACCCAAGGGGGACTTCTTGTCGAACAGGTTGCTGATGTCGGCGTAGACCTCGACCTCGTTGTCGCCGGCCAGCGCGAAGCGCGCCTTGCCACCCAGGTCCCAGTACACATAGGACGGGATGTTGCCGTTGGTCAGCACCAGCTGGTTGTTGTAGACGCCACTGGAAATGTAGCGTGCGCGCGCCTGCGCACCGTAGCGGTCACCGCGCCAGCCGAAGGTCGCGTTCGCACGCCAGCGTGGCACACCGGAGCCGCCGGTCAGGCCCTGCGAGGTCACGTACTCGAAGGTGTTCTTGCCGTCGTAGGTGCTGAGGTTGTCGGTCCAGGTCGCCAGCACACGGGTGTGGAAATTGCCCGACATCGCCGGGAACAACTTTGCCGCCGGCAGGTTGTAGAGCAGGTCCAGGTCAACACCATTGGTGCGGTACTCGGCCAGGTTGACGTAGTTGGAGTTGATACGCTCGATTTCGCCTGTGCCATCACGCTGGATGCGCCCACACATGGCCTGGTTGCCGGCGATACAGCGCAGCACGGTTTCCTGTGCCGACACCTGGGTGATCACGTCCTTGATCTCGATGTCGAAGTAATCCAACGACATGATCAACCCCGGCACGCTGGCCGGCGCCCAGGTGAAGCCGGCGGTCAGGGTGTCGGCCTTCTCCGGGTCCAGCAACGGATTGCCACCACCAATCACCAGCGCGCTGATCGAGGTGCCGGTCAGCGGATCGCTGATGGTCGACCAGCCGGTGGTGCTGGTGGTGTACATCTCCGACAGATTGGCCGAGCGGATATCGCGCGAGCGGGTGAAGCGGCCGCGGAAGCCATCGAAGAATTCGTTGGTCATGCCGTACTTCCACGACCAGATCGCACCGGAGCTGTTGTAGTCGCTGAAGCGCGCCGCTGCATTGACCTGCAGGTCGCGCAGCACCGGCACATCACGCAGCAGCGGTGCGGCCACTTCGGCAAAGGCCTCACGGACCTGGAAGCTGCCGGCCATCGGCGAGGAGCTCCAGGTGCTGAACGACTTGGTCAGGTCCTGCGCACCCACTTTCTGATCGATCTGTTCCTTGCGCGCCTCCAGTCCTACTGCAACCGACACCTCACCCGCCGGCAACGAGAACGGTTCGCCGCGCAGGTCCAGCCCAGCTGCGTCGAGCTTGGTATTGGTCATGCGCTTGGGTGTGCCGGTGACATAGGCCGCCGCTTCCGCCGATGGCGCGCCATGGCCGATCAGGTTGATCGGCACGCAACCGGAGTTGGGATTGGTCAGGGTCACCCGGCATACCGGCTTGCCGCTGACCGGATCGATCACCGCATCCACCGCATCGCGGTAGTTGCTGGTCAGCAGGAAGCCCGGCGCGGCCAGATCGGACTGGTTGTCGCCGTGGCTGTAGTAGCCACTCCAGCGCCAGTTGTCACCGACCACGCCATCCAGCGCCACGGTGAACTGGGTGGTGCGGCGGTCGTAGTCGATATCGGGAAAGGCAAAGTCACTGTTGAAGCGCCCCAGGCCGAAGCTGGTTTCGCCCGCGGCCAGCAAGGCATCGCGCACCGCTGTGGGCAGGAAGGCGTTGTCGACGCTGATCTTCAGGCCGGTGCCACGGTTGTGGTCGCCGAACCAGGGGAAGCGGTTCCAACTGCGTGAGTGGCGCACGTCCATGGTCAGGCTGGTGTTGTCGGTGAGGTTCCACGACAGCCGGCCCAGCACGTTGTAGCGGCGCTGTGGCGTCATCAGTGAGCTGATGTCGTCATTGCTGGGGCTCTCGCCACCCTGGATCAGCGACGCACCGGTATAGCCCGGGAACGGACGCAGGCTGCCATCCGGATTGAAGGCCTGCCCGGCCAACACGCCGGTGGTGATCAAGCCGCCGATCGCAGCATTGCCGTAACCCACGTTGTCTTTCATCGTGAACGTGCCGTCGCCGTTGGACAGCTGCGCGGTGCGGCCCAGCCATGGACGCGATGACTTGGGAATGATGCCGTCGTTGTTCAATGCCTCACCGCCAATCACGATATGGCCCCGGCCTTGTGCGATCTCGAAGCCGGTAGCGGCCGAGACGTATTGCTTCTGGTTGTCCGAGCGCGAGGACACGCCGCCCTGCACATCGATCTTGGTGCCCACCAGCTGGCTGTCCAGCTGCACGTTGACCACACCGGCGACCGCGCCTGAACCCCAGGCAGCAGAAGCACCGCCGGTAACCACGTCCACCCCACTGATCAGGATCGAGGGAATGCTGGCCAGATCGTTGTCGCTGGAGAAGCGCCGCCCATCCAGCAGCACCAAGGTGCGGCTGACGCCAAGTCCGCGCAGGTCGACCGGCGCCCGCGCCGCATCCACGCCGGTGGTATGGGTCTGCGGTGACACCGTGCCACGGAACTGCGGCAGGTCGTTGAGCGCGGCAGCGATATTGGTGTGGGTGGAGAGCTGCAGGTCCTCCGGCGTCACCTTCACCGTCGGCGTCGGCGCGTTGAAGCCAGGCCGATCGATGCGCGAGCCGGATGCGGTGACGTTGACGCTACCGATATCCACCACCTTGTCGGTGGTCTGCTCAGGTTTGGCATCGGTCGATTGGGCGAAGGCGCTGGGCAGGCTGCCGGCGATGATCAGGGCGATGCCCGTGGACAACGTGGTTCTGGCGATACGGCACGGCATACGGTTCCTCGCAGAAGGCTGGAAGTGGAACTGCTGACCTGGCAATGCGGACTCTCCCCTCTCCGCATCTTAGGAAGCCACCTTCCCGCCCCGCATCAGGGAAAACCCCGATACCAACCGCTCAAACGACAACGGCCAGCACAGGGCTGGCCGTTGTTTCAAACGTTACCAATGCTTAGTGCGACGAAGCCTTGCTCGCACCAATGCCGGTCTCGGCACGGACTTCCTGTGCCGGGTAGGCAGCACGTTCGGCCTGTGCGTTCTTGCTCTTGTCGGTGATCGAGAAGAACCAGATGCTGACGAAGGCAATCGTCATCGAGAACAGTGCCGGGCTGGTGTACGGGAACGGCGCACTGCCGGCCGCATTGCCCAGCGTGTCCACCCATACCGACGGCGACAGCAGGGTCAGGATCAGCGACGAGGCCAGGCCCAGCGAACCACCAATCACCGCACCGCGGGTGGTGCAGTCCTTCCACAACAGCGACAGGATCAGCACCGGGAAGTTGGCCGATGCGGCGATGGCGAAGGCCAGCGACACCATGAAGGCCACGTTCTGCTTCTCGAACACGATACCCAGCAGCACCGCGATCACGCCCAATGCCAAGGTGGTGATACGCGAGACACGCAGCTCCGAGCCCGGCTCCGGGTTGCCCTTCTTGAACACCGTGGCGTACAGGTCATGCGACACCGCCGATGCACCGGACAGCGTCAGGCCGGCAACCACGGCCAGGATGGTGGCAAAGGCTACGGCCGAGATGAAGCCCATGAACATATTGCCGCCGACGGCCTTGCCGACCAGCACGGCCGCCATGTTCGGACCACCCTGGATGGTGCCGGTGACCGGGTCCGCATACTCTGGATTGGTCAACACCAGTGCGATCGCACCGAAGCCGATGATGAAGATCAGGATGTAGAAGTAGCCGATCCAGGTGGTTGCCCACAGCACCGACTTGCGTGCCTGCTTTGCATCGGGAACGGTGAAGAAGCGCATCAGGATGTGCGGCAGGCCGGCGGTACCGAACATCAGTGCCATGCCGAACGAGATTGCCGAGATCGGATCCTTGACGAAGCCACCAGGCCCCATTATCGCCAGGCCGGTGCTGGCCGCTTCCTCCGCACTCTTGCCGCCATTGGCCGCGATCTGGGTCTTGACCCGCACCGCCTCGGTGAACAGCGCCTCGAAGCTGAAGTTGAAGTGCCACATCACCATCACGGCCATGAAGGTCACGCCCGACAGCAACAGGCAGGCCTTGATGATCTGCACCCAGGTGGTTGCAGTCATGCCGCCGAACAGCACATAGACCATCATCAGTACGCCGACCAACGCCACTGCGATCCAGTAGTCCAGGCCGAACAGCAGCTTGATCAACGCACCGGCGCCAACCATCTGCGCGATCAGGTAGAACAGCACCACCACCAGCGTGCCCGATGCCGCGAACATGCGGATGGGCTTGGCCTGGAAGCGGTAGCCGGCGACGTCGGCGAAGGTGAAGCGACCGAGGTTACGCAGGCGCTCCGCCATCAGGAAGGTCAGGATCGGCCAACCAACGAGGAAGCCCAGCGCGTAGATCAGGCCGTCGTAACCATTGGTCATTACCGCAGCGGTGATGCCGAGGAAGGATGCCGCCGACATGTAGTCACCAGCGATGGCCAGGCCATTCTGGAAACCGGTGATGCCGCCACCGGCGGTGTAGAAGTCGGACGCCGACTTGGTGCGGCCAGCGGCCCACTTGGTGATGCCAAGCGTGAACACCACGAAGGTCGCGAACATGATGATCGCGGTCCAGTTGGTGGGCTGGCGCACGGTCTGGCCGATGTCGCCACCGGCGGCCATGGCCGCACCGCTGGCGATCAGCAGACCGAGCAAGGCGCCGGTTCGCAGGAAGGAGTGGTTCATTGCGCTTCCTCCACGATCTCATCGGTCAACTTGTCGAATTCCTTGTTGGCACGGCGCACGTAGAAGCCGGTGATCAGGATGGTGAACACCATCAATCCCAAGGCGATCGGAATGCCGACGGTGGTGATCTTGCCGGGGCCGATCGGCGTGGCCAGGAAGGCCTTGTCGAAGGCGATCAGGCCGATATAGCCGTAATACCCCAGCAGCATCAGGATGGTCAGGAACCAACCCAGCTTGTTGCGCGTGCTGCGCAGCCGTTGGTATTTCGGGTTGGAGGCGATCCGCTCTACACGGGGATCGACGGAAGCATTCATCGGAATTCTCCAGGCGTTGGGAATACGAACGCCACGGCATGCGGAGATGCCTTGACGGTCACATGAGTGCTCCCCGTGGGGGTAGGGAGATGGGGCGTACTACTTTTTCAGACGCGGTAGCGGCAGCACTGCGCCGCCGCTACCGGATGGGTCAGAAGCTGTACTTGGTGGTGAACTGCACGCGGCTGATATCGCCCTTCTTGCCGTTCTCGATCTCGCGCACGCCGTACATCAACTCGGCACCGACATCGACCTTGGGCATCGGCGTGTAGAAGATGTTGCCGCGGATCGACTGCACGCTCTTGGTCACCAGATCGCCAGTGATGGAGGCGTTGTTGTCGTAGTCGCTGCGTGCGTAGATCAGGTTGGTGCGCAGCTTCGGGGTGAAGGCATGGCGCCAGCCGACATACCCGGCAACCACGCCGGTCGGGTCGATCTCGTCGCGGATGGCGTCATAGCCGCCGTCGGCGGTGATGCCCAGGCCGATATAGCGCGAAATGCCTTCGCCGCCGGTCAGCTGGTAATGCAGGGTATCGGCATCGCCCATCAGCCACTTGCCGCCGAGGGTGACGCCGCCGCCGACCTTGCTGGCATCGGCACCGGTGGTCTGGTTGTCGAGCTTGAGTTGGCGCACCAGACCGGCCACGCCGAAGGTGCCCCAATCGCCCTTCCAACCGTAACGCACGGTCAGGTCGGGCATCGAGCCACGATCGGAGTTGGCAACCGCCGGCACGTTCCACTTGTTGGTGACCGGGTTGTAGGTGCCGGTAAGCGTGGTGGTTTCCGGGTTTTCCAGGGCAACACTCAGGCCGCCATTGGTGTAACGGATCTGCGCCTGGCGCACGAACACCACACCATCGGTGGGGCCAACGAAGTCAGCCGCTTCCGGGATCGAGGCGGCGTCCATGAAGTTGGACCAGGTCTGGCCGGCCAACCACTTGTTCCAATACATGTAGGCGTGACGCAGGGTGACGCCGTAGGTGTTGGTCGCGGTCTGGTTGCCCAGCGAATTGCCGAAGAAATCCATCTCGACCATCGCGCCGGCCTTGTCGCCGTTGTCGGCCACATGGTCCACGCCCAGGTTGAAGCGCGAGAACTTGGCATGGGCGTTGTAATCCACGTCCGATGCCTTGCCCGAACCACCGGCACCATGCACCGGGGTCTGGCCCGGCAGATACAGCGCGCGGCCGGTGGCATCGTCGGCCAGCTGGCCGTCACCGGTACGCGTGGCGAGGAAATCGGCCTTGATGAAGCCACCGACCTTGAAGGTGGTGCCCGGCGCGGCGCCCGGGGTGATGGTGGTCAGCTGAATTGGCTGCTTGCCTGCCGGCACCGCCGGCGCGGCAGCGCGCTCGGCCTGCGCAGTACGGACCTGCACCACTTCACTCTGGGTCTGGGCGATGGCGCCCTGCTGTTGCTGCTGGGTGGACAGCAGCAGCTGCACTTGGCGCTCAAGATCAGCAACGCGCGCTTCCAGTGCCTTCTCTTTTGCGGTCTCGGCGAAGGCCATGCCCGGCGCGACCAGCGCGACGAACAGGGCAGCGGCAAGTGGCCGGCGGGCCGTTTTCAACATGTTTCGATTCATCGGGACTGCCTCTCTCCAGGCTGGCGAACGGTCCGCGTCGATTGCACGGTCGCAGCCAGCGTGCGCGGCGATGGCAGCGGCCGGCTATTCGCCATTAGTCGTAAGCAGGCGTCTGTTCGACCATCGTCTAACAAAGGGGGCAGCGCGATGGGGGGCGGATGCGGCACACTTGGGGTGTCCCGGCCCTGTCCCACGACAGGGCTCATTCATTGGTTACAAGTGCAAAGGTGAGGGTTGCCATGACTGATGTATATCCCGTTGATTCCGCGTTCGCCGAGAAGGCACGGATCGACAAGAACACGTACCAACAGCTGTACCGCGAATCGATCGAAAACCCCGATGCGTTCTGGGCCAAGGCCGCCGAACGCCTGGACTGGTACAAGAAGCCGACCAAGATCAAGAACGTCAGCTACCAGCTCGACGATTTCCGCATCAAGTGGTTCGAGGACGGCGAACTCAACGTCAGCGTCAACTGCCTGGACCGGCAGCTGGCCACGCGCGGCGACAAGACCGCCATCCTGTTCGAGGCCGATGGCCCGGACAGCCCGGCGCAGAAAGTCACCTACCGCGAACTGCACCAGCGCGTCTGCCGCCTGGGCAATGCGCTGCGCAACCTCGGCATCAAGAAGGGTGACCGCGTCACCATCTACCTGCCGATGATCGTCGACGCCGCGGTGGCGATGCTGGCCTGCGCCCGCGTCGGTGCGATCCACTCGGTGGTGTTCGGTGGCTTTGCCGCCAACTCCATCGCCGACCGCGTCGGCGACTGCGCCAGCAAGCTGATCATCACCGCCGACGAAGGCCTGCGTGGTGGCAAGAAGGTGCCGCTGAAGGCCAACGTCGATGCCGCGCTGAAGCTGCCCGGCACCAATACCGTGGAAACCGTGCTGGTCGTGCGCCACACCGGCGGTGCGGTCGACATGCAGGCGCCGCGTGATCGCTGGTTCCACGATGTGGTGGACACCCAGCCGGCCGAGTGCGAACCCGAGCGCATGAACGCGGAAGATCCGCTGTTCATCCTCTACACCTCCGGCTCCACCGGCAAGCCCAAGGGCGTGCTGCACACCACCGGCGGTTACCTGCTGTACGCGGCCTACACCCATGAAGCGGTGTTCGACCTGCGCGAAGACGACATCTACTGGTGCACCGCCGATGTCGGCTGGGTCACCGGCCACAGCTACATCGTCTACGGCCCGCTGGCCAACGGCGCCACCTCGGTGATGTTCGAAGGTGTGCCGAACTACCCGAATACCTCGCGTTTCTGGGAAGTGATCGACAAGCACCAGGTCACCATCTTCTACACCGCGCCCACCGCCATCCGTGCGCTGATGCGCGACGGCGAAGAGCCGGTGAAGCGCACCTCACGCAAGAGCCTGCGCCTGCTCGGCAGCGTTGGTGAACCGATCAATCCGGAAGCCTGGCGCTGGTATTACGACGTGGTCGGCGATGCCCGTTGCCCGATCGTCGATACCTGGTGGCAGACCGAAACCGGCGGCATCCTGATCTCGCCGCTGCCGGGTGCAACCGACCTCAAGCCGGGCTCGGCAACGCTGCCGTTCTTCGGCGTGCAGCCGGCGCTGGTCAGTGCCGACGGCGAGCCGCTGGAAGGCGCCACCGAAGGCAACCTGATCATCCGCGATTCGTGGCCGGGCCAGATGCGTACCGTCTACGGTGACCACCAGCGTTTCATCGATACCTATTTCCGCACCTACCCGGGCAGCTACTTCACCGGTGACGGCTGCCGTCGTGATGAAGACGGCTATTACTGGATCACCGGTCGCGTCGATGACGTGATGAACGTGTCCGGTCACCGCATCGGCACGGCCGAGGTGGAAAGCGCACTGGTCTCGCACCCGAAGGTGGCCGAGGCCGCTGTGGTCGGCTTCCCGCACGACATCAAGGGCCAGGGCATCTATGCCTATGTCACCCTGATCGCCGGCGAAGCGCAGACCGACGAGCTGCTCAAGGAACTGATTACCTGGGTGCGCAAGGAGATCGGCCCAATCGCCGCGCCTGATCACCTGCAGTGGGCGCCGGGCCTGCCCAAGACCCGCTCGGGCAAGATCATGCGCCGCATCCTGCGCAAGATCGCCGAGAACGCGCCGGACCAGCTCGGTGACACCTCCACGCTGGCCGATCCGTCGGTGGTTGCATCGCTGGTGGAAGAGCGCAAGGTTCGCTAAGCGTTACAAACCCGGGGCACCACGGTGCCCCGGTTGTCGGTCCATGTGGAGGGCGTGGATCAGCGTCGCAGCCGGTATCCTGTTTCACCGGAAGGGCGTCACGCCCCTTACTTCAGCATTGGATCGCATATGCCTACCCTCCTCATTGCCGATGACCATCCGCTGTTCCGCGAAGCCCTCAAGGGCGCGGTGCAACGCGTCATTCCCGGCGTGCAGCTGATGGAGGCCGACAGCGTCGAAGCACTGTACGCACTGGCCGAACAACACCCCGATGCCGACCTGGTGCTGATGGACCTCAACATGCCCGGCGCGCAAGGCTTCAACGCGCTGGTGCACCTGCGTTCGCTGCATCCGCAGTTGCCCATCGTGGTCGTGTCCGCACGCGAAGAAGCCACGGTGATGCGCCGCGCCCTGGACCATGGCGCATTTGGCTTCATTCCCAAATCCGCCGATTCGGACACCATCGGCCATGCGCTGGGCACCATCCTCGATGGCGAGCGCTGGGCACCGGCCGAGGCGCACAACGTGCCGCCGACCCCGAATGAAGAACGCGAAGTCGGCCAGCGCCTGCGCGAGCTGACCCCGCAGCAGTTCCGCGTGCTGCAGATGCTGGGCGTGGGCCGGCTGAACAAGCAGATCGCCTATGACCTGGGCGTATCCGAGGCCACCATCAAGGCCCACGTCACCGCCATCCTGCGCAAACTCGGCGTCACCAACCGCACCCAGGCGGTGCTGATGGCCGGCAAACTGGCCATCGACGACGACGCCATCGTGCTACCGCCCGAAGAAGACTGAGCGGTAGCGGCAAAGCCGGTTTTTGTTTGTGGGAGCGGCGTAAGCCGCGAAGCCACTGAACCTGCAGATAGCGGGTGTGTGACTCTGCAAGCATTAGCCGAAAAGCCAGATTCCTGAATGGCGTTGTGTCCGCTAGCCCGGAACCCACCGGCTTCGCGGCTTACGCCGCTCCTACAAACGTCCCACAAACGACGCCGCCGGCTTGCTGCTACAATCCGCGCTCCTTTGGGGAGTAGCCTGCTTCCAGTAGTGGAAGCGCCCACATCAACATACTCGGCCAGTGCGCCGTGGTGTGGGCAGCCAGACCCGGTTGGCGAGACCAGCGGCATGCGTGCGCAACTACGGTTGGGCGCGGCGCATGCCGTTTGTGTCCGCCCGACCCGGTAATCCTGATGTCTCCCATTTCCATTGTTCTGATCGGCTTCGCCATGTCCACCGACGCCTTCGCTGCAGCGGTCGGCAAGGGGGCTGCCATGCGCAAGCCACGCCTGCTCGACGCCCTACGCGCGGGTTTGATCTTCGGCGTGATCGAGGCCATCACTCCCATCATCGGCTGGCTGCTGGGCCGCGCTGCTTCGCAGTACGTGCAGGCCTTCGATCATTGGATCGCGTTTGGTCTGCTTGGTCTGCTGGGTGCGCACATGATCATTGCCGGCCTGAAGCCAGACGATGAGAGCGCAGCCGACAACGACGGCGACGACTCAGGCGAACAGCACAAGAGTTTCTGGACCCTGGCTGCAACGGGTTTCGCGACCAGCATCGATGCGATGGCCATAGGCGTTGGCTTGGCGTTTCTTGATGTGCATATCGGCGTGGTCGCGCTGGTGATCGGCCTGTGCACCATGACCATGGTGACCATCGGCATCATGCTTGGCCGTGCCCTTGGTGCCCTGGTTGGCAAGCGCGCGGAGATCATCGGTGGCGTGATCCTGATCATCATCGGCTGCGCGATTCTGTATGAGCATCTGAGTGCGGCGAGCGCTGTTGTAGGAACGGTGTAAGCCGACACCGCCTGTAGAGCGCAGCCATGCTGCGCTGGGGGGGGCATAGCCGATAAGGCCTCAGCCGAGCATGGCTCGGCACTGCAGATCTAGCCCCTCTCCCGTTCACGGGAGAGGGGTTGGGGTGAGGGTAGCTTTTGACCTTGGCCGGTAAGGCCCCTGCCGAGCATGGCTCGGCACCACCCGTTGCCTGCTAGCGCCTGCGCGGGTCGTTCAATGCGGTCAGGAAGGCGCGCAGCGAGGCCGGCTTCACCGGTTTGGTCAGCACGCGGTAACCGCGTTCGCGGGCCATGCGCTTCAACTCATCACGGCCATCGGCGGTCAGCAACGCCCCCGGTAAGGGCCGACCAGCCGCTTCACGTAAGGCGAGCAAGGTATCCAATCCATCGAGCCTGTCATGCAGGTGGTAATCCACCAGCATCACATCGGGCTGCTCGCTCAACTTCTCCAGCGCCATGTCCACTGTGCTGGCGGCGATGACCTCCACCTTCCAGCGGCCCAGCAAGGCGCGCATGCCGTCGAGGATTTCCTGGTCGTTGTCCACGCACAACACGCGCAAGCCGGCCAGAGAGTCATCACCACCGAAGGCAGTCGGCTGACGCGGCGCCGGCAGCGGTACTGCCGGTGTTTCCACCCGCGGCAAGGTGATCGAGAACATGCTGCCGTGGCCGGGTTGGCTGCGCGCGTTCAAACCGTGGTCAAGCAGGCGCGAGATGCGCTGGCAGATCGACAAGCCCAGACCCAGACCCTGCTCGCCCCAGTCGAACGGCTGCTGGTAGCGATGGAACTCGTTGAAGATCTGCTGCATGTGGTGCTCGGGAATGCCCGGGCCGGTATCCCAGACCTGCAGCTCAACCTCTTCACCGCGCACGCGCAGCGCCAGCACGATACGGCCGCTGCGGGTATAGCGCAGGGCGTTGGCCATGAAATTCTGCAGCACGCGACGCAGCAGGCGTCGATCACTGCGCACCCAGGCAGTGCGTGCAAACACATGCAGGCGCAGGCCTCGCCCTGCCGCTACCGGCGTGTACTGTGCAGCGAGCTCGCGTACCAGCACGCTGGCATCGAACTCGCTGATGGTCGGGCGCAGGCCGCCTGCATCCAGTCGCGACACGTCCAACAGGCCATCCAGCAACTCTTCGGCCGCGCGCAGGGAAGCATCCACACGCTCGGCCAGATGCCGCTGCTCGTCGGTCTCATGCAGGCTATCGCGCAGTGCGGACGCAAACAGGCGCGCCGCATTCAAGGGCTGCAGCACGTCATGGCTGATCGCCGCAAGAAAGCGCGTCTTTGATTGTTGTGCAGCTTCGGCCGCCTGCGAGCGTTCGGTTACACGCTGTTCCAGTGTCTCGTTGGCTTCCAGCAGCGCCTGCTCGGCGTTCTTGAAGTCGGTGATGTCGTTGTAGCTGGTGACATAGCCGCCCCCGGGCAAGGCCTGGCCACGCAGCTCGATCACCTTGCCATCGGCGCCGGTGCGTTCGAACACGTGCGGTGAACCCGCGCGCATATAGCCGATACGACGATTGATCTGCACTTCGGTATCGCCCGAACCCAGCTCGCCGCGTTCTGCGTTGTAGCGGATCAGATCGGCAACCGGGCGGCCAACATAAAGCATCCCATCCGGATAACCGAACATCTGCTGGTAGCGCCGGTTCCATGCGGTCAAGCGCATCTCAGGATCAACCACACTGACGCCGGCGCTGATGTTCTCCAATGTGGTGGACAGAATCTCGCGGTTGAAGCGCAGCTCCTGCCCCGCTTCGTCCAGCACCGCCACCACTTCGCCCAGGTCCATGCCCGAGCCGCGCAGCAGGCTGGTCAGCAGCAGACGTGCCGAAGCAGCGCCGATGGAAGCTGCGAGCAGGCGCTCGGTGAACTGCACCCAGACACGGTCGGCAGCAGCGGCAGGCTGGAATTCACGCTCAAGCAATTGCGCCTGTTCACCAAACGAGCGCCGCGCGCGGTTGTCACCGATGACGCGTGTGGCCAAAGCCAGCAGGTCACGCACCTTGACGTGCGCCGGCCAATCACCGGCTACCACCGGACGCTTGGCGTAAGGATCCAGAAACGGCGCAGCGCGCAGGCGTTCGGCAACATCGGGACGCCAGCGCATCGACACCAACAACATGGTCACGGTATTGATCAGCAGCGACCAGAAGGTGCCGTGGGTCAGCGGGTCCCAACCGGTCAGGCCAAACAGCTGCTGCGGCCGCAGCCAGCCGATGCCGAACGGCCCCTGAGTCAGCAGGCTCGCATCCAGCCAGCCGCCATGGCTCAGCGCCGGCACCAGCAAGGTGTAGGCCCAGACCACAAAGCCAGCCAACATGCCGGTTTCCACACCGCGGCGGCTGGCGCCACGCCAATACAGGCCACCGAGCAGGCCCGGCGCGAACTGTGCCACTGCCGCGAACGCCATCAAACCGTAAGCGGCCAGCATGGTGTCGTCGTTGCTGCCGCGGTAATAGCCGTACGCGACCAAGGCCAGCAGCACGATCGCCATGCGCCGTATCCAAAGCACGCGCGAGGCGACATTGGCGGCCTCACGGTGATCGCCACTGCGACGCAGCAGCAGTGGCATCACCAGGTCGTTGCTGATCATCGTCGCCAGCGCGATCGAGGACACGATGACCATGCCGGTGGCCGCCGAGAAGCCGCCGATATAGGCGATCAAAGCCAGCGTGGTGTTGCCGGCAAACATCGGCAAAGCCAATACCAGGGTGTCGTCCGAGGCCAGGCCCGTGCCGAACATCGCCGCGCCGGCGGTGGCGATCGGTACGATCATCAGCGAGATCAACACCAGATAGCCGCCGAACATCCAGCGTGCGCTGCGCACATCGGCCGCATTGCCGCATTCAACCACCGCCACGTGGAACTGCCGTGGCAGGCAGATCAGCGCAAGAAAACTGAGCAGCGTCTGCGAGACGAAGCCCACCGGCGGCATGCCTTCAAACAAGGTGCGCGCTGACTGCACCACCGACTCGCCGCGGTCGGTCAGCCACACGTAGGCGAATACACCGATGGCGACCATGGCCAGCAGCTTGATCAGTGATTCGACGGCGATGGCCAGCATCATGCCGTAGTGGTGCTCGGTGGCATCAACCTGGCGGGTGCCGAACAGGATGGCGAACAAGGCCATCAACAGCGCCACATACAGCGCCGGATCGGTCAGCAAGCCCTTGCCGGCAGCGTCGCCGGTGAGCACCTGCAGGCTCATCGCCACGGCCTTGTACTGCAGCGCCAGATACGGCACCACGCCGATCAGCGCGATCAGTGCAACCAACGCCGCCAACCGCCGTGAGCGGCCAAAGCGCGAGGAAATGAAGTCGGCGATGGAAACCACGTTCTCGCTGCGGGCGATCAGCGCCAGCCGCTCGATGATCCGCCAGCCGAACATCAGCATCAGCAGCGGACCAAGATAAATAGGCAGGTAGCCGATGCCGTAGCGCACCGCCGAGCCAACTGCACCGTAGAAGGTCCAGGACGAGCAATAGACCGCCAGCGCCAGGCTGTAGACCACCGGCCGCAGCCAGGGGCGGTCCGGATACAGCGGGCGACGATCACCCCACCACGCCACGCCAAACAGCAGCGCGGCATAGCAGAGTGAGACCAGGAGCAGGATCCAGCTGGAGACCAAGGGTAGTTCCCATGCGACTTAGCCGGGCCAGTGTAGCCATTCCGTTGGGCTGGGGGTTCTGAGGCCACGTGCTGCGCTTTGCTCCCTCCCTTGTGCAAAGCACAGGGGAGGGTTGGGGAGGGGTGCCGTTCGCGGTAACGGTAGCTGCGCTCGCCGCTCGCCATGCCGAGTATGTTCTGAAGCGCAAAGCTTCGAGCTGTGCTCGCCTACCCCTCCCCAGCCCTCCCCTGCGCCTTGCGCAAGGGAGGGGGCCAACGGCAACAGCCCTCGGCGGCCCCGTCACTCGCCACCCCCAAACAAACAACGCCCCGGCATTGCCGGGGCGTTGTCGATCAACTCATCACGCTGAACTTACTGCGCCACCTCAAACCGCACTTCCACGCGGCGGTTCGGCAACAGGCATTCCAGCAAGGCGGCACGCGGCTTGACGCCGTCGCACTGCTGCACCTGCTGGGTGTCACCGCGGTACTCGTAGCGGATCTTGTCCGCCGGCACGCCACGACCAACCAGCAACTCACGCACAGTCTTGGCACGACGCTCGGACAGGGCCTGGTTGTAGTCGAAGCCATTGCCCTGCATGCGGTCGGCGTGGCCAACCAGGGTCACCCCGGCCAGTTCGCGCTTCTCGTTGCCGATGGTGGCCAGGGCACGGTCCACGCTCTCCAGCGAGTAGGTGCGGATGTCCTTGTAGCCGTCGCGGTCAAACTCGAACAGCACGTTGGCGATCAACGGGCCTGCCACCACCGGTGCGACCACCGGGCCGGCCGGGTCGACGCCGCACAGGCGCGCTGCGGTTTCGGCTTCGTTGACCAGGTCTTCGGCGATCTGGATGTAGGGCTTTGAGTGGCGCCACTGCTGCTGGTTGAACTCGTTGCCGGCGTGCACCAGCTCCACTTCACCACAGGCCACCTTCTGCGAGGCGCAGGCAAAACCCGGCGTGCCGTGGATGACCTTCAGCCGCTGCCACAGGTCGGCACGCAGGCACTTGGCGTCGTTGACCAGGGCGGTGTCGGTGGGGATCGGCGAGACGCCGTTCTCCATGTCCACGATCAGCTTCTCCGACTCGGTCAGCGCTTCCTGCGGGAAGGCGCTGCGGTCGTTGCGGGTGTATTCGTGGAAGGACACGTCCAGCCAGCACTGTGCCTTGGACAGGTGGTAGTCGCGGATCGGGCGACCACCATCGTTCAATGCCTGGATGCGGCCCTGGGTCGCTTCGTAGGACTGCAGGTCGGCATGGATGGCTTCATCGCTGATGCGCTTGGCCTGCGGGTTGAGCTGGGTCTGCTGGGCGCCGGCGGTGCCGGCTACAGCGAAGACGGCAACAGCCAGCAAGCTGCGCAGCGGACGGTACTTGGTTTGCATAACGGTCATGGTGTCGTCCTCAGCGGGCCGGGTCGCGGTAGCGAACCGGGTCCCGACGGAATAGGTCTTCGTCGAACTTGAAGCGCAGGCGCAGGAAGAAGCCCTGCTGCGTGTACTCGTAGCCATTGAGATCACTGTCGCCCTCAAAGCCGGTCCAGTTGTAACCGGCCGACAGCCACAGGTTCTGCCGCAGCAGGCGGCCCACTTCCGCGCCGTAGGCGAACTGATTGGCACCGTACTGGCCACGGAAGGTGGAGCCGAGCACGCCGATGTCCCAGTTCTCGGTGATGTCGTACACGACACGACCGGACACCAGCACCGCGTTGAAGCTGCTGTTGACGCGGCTGCCATCGCCATAGGCGAACTGGTCGCGCTGCCACTTGCCGGCAATACGACCGGTCAGCCACCACGGCCGCGACGGATGCCAGTCGGCGTGGGTGGAGACGATGTGCGCACGCGTGCGTACATCCTGGCTGGTGCCACTCACCACGTCGCCGTTGAGCAGGGTCAGGCCGCTTTCGTCACGCTCGAGCTTGTACTCGTAGCGCATCAAGGCGTTGATCCGGTTGCGGTCGGTGTCGCGGTAGGCCAGGCCGATCTGGAAGCGGTCCTGCAGCACGTCGCCACGTTCTTCGTAGTTGGTGGCCAACAGGTAGTTGCGGCCCAGCAGCGTCCAGTCACGGCTCAGCTTGCGTGCAACCATGAACTGCAGCAGCGAAGTCTTGAAGGCCTCGTTGCTGTCGGTGGTGCCCGGCACGTCCTCGGAGATGCGGTGCTCGGCACGGATGGCGCCGCGCCACAGCGGGTTGGCACTGTAATCCAGGGCCAATGCCAGACCGGTACTGTCACCTGTATCGCCAGCGACCACGTTGACGCGTTCGATCGAGCTGCTCAGGCGCAGGCCCTTGGCGATATCCCAGTTATTGCGGATACCCGAGGCGGCCTGCACATCACGGCCACTGATCGCATCACGCAGGCGGTATTCGGAGAACGCCTGGGTGTCGCGGATGTAGCTGCTGTCGATACCGAACACCAGCGCATCGGCCTCGCGGTCGGTGGTGGTGATGCCGTAGGCACTGGTCAGACCGGTCTGCTTTTCGTAGCGGCCGTAGATACGGCTGCGCTCGAACAACTGGTAGTCCATGCCGGCGGCAACACGGTTGCGGTCTTCGCCGCTGACGCTTTGTTCGTACTCGGCACCACCGCTGAACTTGTCGTTGAAGCGATAGCCCACGCCGACGCGGGCGCTGTCCGATTCCAGCTTGGTGCCTACCGGCAGGTCGCTGTTCATCGTGTCGCCATTGCTGCCGCTGTTGATCACCATCAGGCCGGTGGCCGGGTCCAGCGCCTGCTGGCCGTAGCCCAGTGCGCCGCCGCCCGAACCGGTGGCAAAGCCGCCGGTCAGGCCGGACAACTGGCCATAGCCGGTGCTCGACCACGGCGAGGTGATGCCGATGGTTTCGCGGATGCTGCGCAGGCCGAAGTCCAGGGTCAGGCGTTCGGTGGCGGCCACGCGCACGCCGGCACCGCCAGCATCGCGCTTGCCGCCATCCGGGTTGCGGTCTTCGCTGCGCAGGGCTTCAACGTACAACTCCAGGCGCGGGCCAACGGCATAGGACATGCGGCCGCTGTATTCACCACGGCCGCCGTACAGCGGCGAGGCCTGGTTGTTGAACTCCGGATCGGTACGCGCACCGAACAGGCGCGCGTCGAACTTGTCACCGTCGTGGGCGAACTCGACGCGCCATGCATCGCCTTCGACCTGGCCGGTAACGTCCTTCAAGCCCTGCGAGGTCACCTGGTTCAACGAGTTGGTGTTGACCTCGCTCTGGGTGCGGGCGAACTCGGCCACCAGCATGGTGTTCTGGCCGAAACGATAGCCCGCGTTGACGCTGCCCATCTTGAACTCGGCATACGGGTTCTGGTCTTCGACCGCCGACGCGCCAACTTCCAGCTTGTCGGTCAGCTTGTACTGGCCATCGGCGCCCACTACCCAGAACTTCTCGGTCTGCTGATCGAGTTCATAGGTGATGCGCAGCGAGACCGGATTCAGGTCGCTGTCGAACGAAGGCAGGAACTGGTTGAGCAGGATGCGTCCGGAGAAAGGCTCGAAGCTGTAATCCACCAGACGTGCAAGCGGTTTGACCGAAACAATGCGCGAAGGCTGGTTGCGGTCACGCACAATCATCTCGACGCGCTCGCTGCCTTCCAGCACCGCATTGTTGCGCAGTGCGTATGGGCCACTGCCCTGGCTGCGGAACTCCTCGATGATCTGCCGCAGCGAGTCTTCGATGGCGAACACATTGGTACGCACGCGCTCACTTTCGAAGTGCCAGCCCAGGCCGGTCGCGGTGCGGTTGTAGGTGCTCAGGCTGCGCTGCGGGATCGGACCGCTGCCGCCAACGCCGCTGCTGGTTGCCAGGGTGTCGCCAGTCTGGAAATCACCGTACAGCAGGTAGCTGCGTTTGTTGTCCACGCGCACATACAGGCGCTCGGCCGAGCGTGCATCAAAGCCACGCAGCGAGGAGTCGCCGTAGACCGGATAGAACTCTTCCGGCTGGATGTCGCGTAGCAGGCGGCCACGCACATCCTTGTCCGAGTCATAGGCGGCGGTGAGCAGGTACTCACCCTTGATCCGGCCCTTGACGAAGAACGCGGTGCGCGCCGAGGCACTGGCTTTGCCGTTGTTGAACTGCTTCTCCCAGCGACGGATATCGCGGTCGAACGCATCGTTGTGCTGCACCGGCGAGATCAGGCTGGCGTTGGACTTGTTGCGGAAATTCAACACGCCTTCGATCAGGCCGGTGGCGAGCATGTCGCGCATTTCCGGCAGGAAGCCGATCGTACCTTCGGCGGTTTCGCCGCCGGCAGTAATCCGCAGCAACACATCCTGCGGGTCATGCGGGGCGATCAGGTCGAACTCGGCAACGCCGTTTTCCACTTCCACCTGCACACCCGGCATCACCTTGTCGGCGTCGCTGGCACCCGGACCAAGCTCGTCGGTACGCGAGCCAGGCAGGCGGATGCGGCCGCCGCTGTTCTCGATGGTGACGAAGGATTTGCCGGCCAGCGGCTTGCCGTCGGCGCCGAGCAGATGCACGGTGATGTGCACCGGCGTCTGCCCATCGGCCGGTACGCCGTCACGGTCGACTTCCACCGACACGCGATCAACACCGGCGTTACGGCTGTAGTCGACTTCACCCGAACGCGCAGCCACGACTTCCGGCGGCGTATCGGTGGTGGTCAGCGAACGCGGATACAGCGTGCTGCTGTCACCGATCACTGGGGTGAAGCGGGTGCTGCTGCCCACGTTCTGGGCCATCAACGGCAGTGAAGCCGTTGCCAGCGCGCAGGCCAGCAGGCTCACGCGCGGCATCTTGCGCAGGGCGGCGCGGCTCATGGCTGCACCTCCTGCTGGGCCGCCGCGGACGGCGGGTTGGGTCGCGGTTGCACGATCGGCCTCTGGTTGGACGAATCCGTGGCCTGCTGCGGCGCACGGGCGGGCTTGCTGTCAAAACGCAGCTGCGACTGCCCGGTTTCGGTTTCCGGTGCGCGCACCTCTCCTTGGGTACGACGCGCCTTCACCTGCTCCAACAGCGGGTTGGCGCAGCTGCCCTCGACGAAGTCGGCGCGGTGCAACTCGCCGTTCTTCAGGTCCAGGAACAGGCTGTCGGCATCACCCAGGTTGCGGTTGCTGCTGGTGGTCAGACGTGCACCCACCGGCAAGGTGGACGGGTCCACCTTCAAGGTGTGGCTCTGCGGGGTCAGGCCACAGTAGCTGTACTTGCCCTCGGAATCGGAAATCATCCAGGTGCCGTTGGAGAAGTACATGCGTACGCCCGGAATACCCAGCTCTTCCTTGTCCTGCACGTGGTTGTTGTTGCAGTCCACGAAGATCTTGCCCAGCACACAGGCTTCCTCGGTGAACACGCCACCGGTGACGCGCACGCGGTATTCGGCACGGTTGGACGGAATCGAGCCCGGCACCGGCGTCATCGAGCCCGGATCGATACAGCCACCGCTGATCGAACAGCCATGTGCCTGCGCACGGTTGATGCCATCGCCCTGCTGCGCACCAACGCCAACACGCACGCGGTAGGTGAGCACCAATTGCTGGCCAACATTGATCGGGCCAAGGTTGAAGCCCAGACGCGGGCCCGGCTTGCCGAACGGATCTTCAACAGCGCGTCCACCCACACGGCCAGTGCCGTCGATGTAGGTGAAGCCACGCGGCAGCGTATCGACCACGTTCAAGGTGGCCATCGCACTGCCGGCGGTCTGCCGCACGGTGATGGTGTACTGCACGGTGTCACCGATCTCAGCGGTCTGGCGATCACCGGTCTTGGTGATGACCAGGCCGGTAGCCTCGGCCGTGTCCAGCGGGATGTGGTTGTGCACGATGCCGGCAGTTGCCGAACCTGCGAACAGGGTCAGCCAGTACTGGGTCGGCGTGCCCACTGCGCCGGTCGGTGCACCGGTCTGCGGCTGCACCAGGTGGCTGCTGCCCGCTGCACCCAGCGGCGACAGCGAACCCGTCTCCGCCGGGATCAGCGACGACACGAACTGGTAACCACCCGGCGGCGTGACCGTCAGCTGGAACTCGCAACGTGCCGGCGCGGCCGGACCAAACATGAACTGGTAATAGCCGTTGTTGCCAACTGTCATCGACACCGCATTGCCTTCCACGCGGTAACCACCGGCAACGGCATTGAGGATGGCGGTCTTCGGGTCATAGCCGGTGCACACGCCAACCGGCGCGAGGGTGACGATGGAACCCGGCACCGGATCACGGGTGACGGCGTCATAAACGACACCGGACGGATCCACCGGCAGACTCTGCTGCGGCAGATGCTGGCCGGCTTCAAGCACGACCTGCAGCTGGCTGGTGCCATTCTCACTGACACGGCAGGCGCTGACGCCGTCGTTGCCAATTGCACGCGGGCCGTCGCAGGCCACGCCCATGCCACCAGCGGTTTCCTGGTTCACCGGCCACGCCCACAACACGCCCGAACTCGGGTCGCGGAACTGGAGGTTCCACTTCACGCCCGGGATCACGTCAGCGAAGCGATAGCTGCCGTCCACCGCGGTGATGGTGGACTGCGAGATCACGCCGGTTACCGAATCCAGCAGCTCCACTATCCACGACTGAAGGCGGTGGTCGCCGCCATCGAGGAAGGTGTCCTCGCTACCGACATCGAACCACACGGTGCCGCCAACCGAGGACGAGAGCTGCACCTGGTTGGGCACGCGGCAGGCATTCTGACTGATGGCGGTATCGCACACCGGCAGCGTGCTGACGTCACCTTCAAAGGTGCTGCGCTCGGTGGTGGTCGGGGTACGGAACTCGTTTTCGCCGCCGCCTTCGATCAGCACCGCGTTGTTGACGGTGCCCGCCTTGGCCGCTTCAGCCGAGACATTGGCCTTGACGGTGATATCCGACAATGAGGTAGCACCAGCATTGACCACTTCCGAGCTACGGCACTCAAAGCGGGTATCGCCGACCGCGCCGGAACAGATCCAGCCGTTGCCAACCGGAACATCGGCCAGGCTCAGGCCCACCGGCAGACGATCCTTGACGATGTACTCGCCGAAGGACGGCTTCTGCCCGCCATTGCGCACGCGGATGGTGTAGGTCGCCACGTTGTTGACGGTGAACTTCACCGTGTTGGACGACTTGCTGACCAGCATGTCCGGCGAATCGCCGATCTCGCCGAAGTTGTTGTTGACGGAGACGCTGCCCGGCTTCAGCACGATGCCATCAATCACTGAAGGCACGGTTTCCTTGCCGGTCACCCTGGCCGTGGATTTCACCCCGTCAATCGTGCCCGCAGTGGTCCAGCCATTGAGCGTCTCGGCCGGCTGCGTGGGCTCGGTCACCACATAGGTGCCAGGACGCAGGTTCTCGAACACATAGTGACCGTTGGCATCGGTTGTGCCGGAGACATTGATCGCTTCACCAAGGTCATTGGTACCGCTCAGCACGACGGAGATGGCAACAAAGCCGCCTTCATCATTCTGCTTGATGCCGTCATCGTTGCTGTCGTTGTAGACGTAGCCGGCAATGCTGCCCGCCGGGATTTCACCGAAGTTGTTTTCGGTGGATATCTCGCTTACGCCCAACACGATGTCCTCGATGGACGACGGCAGATCGCGCACGCCAGTCGCCGCGCCACCCTTGCTGCCTTCCACGGTCTTGCCATTGAGCGTCTTCGCCGGCTGGTCAGGCTCGATCACCTTATAGGTGCCTGGCGGCAGGTCCAGGAATGCGTAGCTGCCATCGGATGCCGTCGTAACCGGCAACACCGTAATCGCCTGGCCGCTATTGTCCACGCCTTCCAACTGCACGCGCACGCCTGCCAGCCCATTCTCACCGGCTTCCTTGACGCCGCTGTCGTCCGTATCCAACCAGACCACGCCGGTGATACCGGAATTGCGCGGCAGTTCGCCAAACAGGTTGTTAACGGAAGCAGTACCCGGCATTGGCAGGGCGATGGCTGCAATCTTGCTCGGCAGCTCGGTCACCTGGCTCGCCGTGCCAAGGGTGGTACCGGCACCCTGCAACACACCTGCAGTGGTTTTGCCGTTGGCAGTGCCCGCCGGCTGGTTCGGCTCGGTAAGCACATAGGTGCCCGGACGCAGACCAGCAAACGCAAACGTGCCGCCGTTGACGGTGCTCACCGGCACCACATCGGTCACGGTGACGTTGTCACCCAGATCATTGACGCCGGTCAACTGGATGGTCACCCCGTCCAGGCCGGTTTCCGCAGCGCCGGCCATCGCGCCGTCGTCGTTGACGTCCAGATAGACAACACCGGATACCGATACCGGCAATATTTCGCCGAAGTTGTTCTCGATGGAACGTCCACCTGCCAGCAGCGTGATGTTGTTGATCGCCGACGGCACCGTCTTCTTGCCCGACGCAGTGCCCGCGGTGCTACCCGAGCTGACGGTGCCCGCGTTGGTGGCGTTGTTCAACGTGGCAACGCCGAGGTGCTGCGGCTGCTGCGGCTGGGTCACGCTGTAAACACCGGCGGGCAGATCGCGGAACATATAGGTTCCACCTGCAGTCAGCTGCGCCTGCACCAGCGCACCAAAGACATCGGTCGCGGCACCGTCGTTCAGCACGAGGCTGACGTTGTCCAGATTCGTATCCGAAGCGTCATAGATATCGTTGTTGGCGACATCCAGATACACCCGACCGCTGACATAGGCCGCAATCTCGCCGAAGTTCAGTTTTGTCAGGCCAGCAACCGGCACTGCCTGTGTAGTGATCGTGTTGGAACCCGCTTCAAGGCCGTTCTCCAGACCGGCAGGCTGCAGCGGCTGACGAATCTCATAAACCTCGCCTACCAGCACCTTGTCGGTGGTATCCGGGGTGAGGTTGTAATCGCGGAAATCGTAGTTGCCAGCGCTATCGGTTGTTGCTTCGGCGACCTTCGTACCCTTGTGGTAAAGCTCCAACTTGATGCCGGCCAAGCCACGATCGTCACCGTCGAAGATGCCGTTGCCAGTCTGCGCACCCGCAGTGGTCGGCAGGTTGCGGTCCAGGTACACCATGCCAGACAGCGCCGTGGCGCGGCCTTCACCGAAGTTGAACTGCGTGCCGTTGCCGTTCTTCAGCTGGATGCCTGCAATCTGCGATTGCTCCATGACGCCGCTGCCGTTTGCCACGGTGCTGGTCACGCATGTGGCGCAAGCCACACCGTTGATCAGCCCAGGGTTGATCGCGCTGGGCAGATCCTCATGGCCCGCTGGGCGCGGCTCACGCAACCCGTAAACAACACCCGGATGCAGCTCGGTGAACTGGTAGAAACCACCCGGACCGGTCTTGGTATCGGTAATCACGGCACCGGCCGCATCAAGCAGCTCCACCACCGCGTTCACGATGGCCTCATCACGTGCATCCATCTTGTCGTCGCGGAACAGATCGGCATAGACATAGCCGGACAAACTGACCGAACGTACCTTCGGGAAGTTGTAGTTGACCGCAATGGCACCCTTGCTACCAATGGTGCCACCGGCAACCGTCACACCAAGGCCCAGCTTCGCCACATAGAGCGAGTCGATCCCCGCCGAATAGGTATCCGGGTTGAACGTCGCCGCCTCATTGCCACCAGTTGGCGGTGCGACCAGGCCATTGGAATACCCGGTCACCTTCTTCTGGGTCACGGTGTAGCCGGCAGCATCCGAGGCCGGCAGGTTATCGAACTTGTACGCGCCCGAGCTGTTGGTCTGCGTGGTTTCGCTTACCGACTGACCCAAGTGGTTATTACCGGTCAGGGTCACCTGCACACTGCCGATGCCGGTTTCGCTGCTTTGGCGGATGCCATCGCTGCTGCCGCCCGCACCACCGTCATCGACAAACACATAGCCGGACAGCATGACCGCGGTGACGTCCAGCGGCACTTCGATGGTGTCGTTGCCCGGATTCCGGTCAATCTGCTCGGTGCTGATGGTTGCGCGGTTCTTCGACGGTGCAATCGGACCATTCGTGCCCTTGGGCAAGCTATCCCAACGCGCGGGCACCAGGATGCGAACCTGGCCCTTGGTGCCGGTCTCGTACGTCAGGTCGCCCACATCGCAGGTAATCTTCAGGCTGACCCGCGTGCAGTTGCCGCTGCCATTGGGCGTGGTGGTCATGCCGGTGACAGCCGGGCCGATCTTCTGCCAGGTGATAGGACCGGTAACCGTCACATCCTCCGGCAGGTCATCCACGATCCGCGTACCAGAGCCAGCGGCGGCCTTGCTACGGTCGAGCGACAGGCTCTGGCCGGAACCGTGGTTGGTGCCCGTCAGTACATACCAGAAGCTTTCCTTCAGGCCGACCACCGAGATTACATCCTGCAGCGCAACCGCCGGGTTGCTGTCTGGCAGGGTTTTGACCATGGTCTTGCTGATACCGACATCGGCCGCCATCAGGATGGTGGTGGTTTGCGGCTCTGCCAAGCCGTTGTTGCCTGGCTGTGGATCCGTCTCGGCGCCCTGCACCGACACCATGTTGCTTACCGAGTCACCACTGGCGTCGGGATTGGTGTCGTAGCGATAGCGCATGTAGATATACGAGCTGCTGCCGTTCTTGATGACACCGAGCTGATTGCTACCGGGGAAACCAGCGCCCGGCACGTCGCATTCCACGTCTATCGTGTTGGTGCCGGCGGTGTTACCCGTAACCGTCGCGCCACTGCTGCCAACGGTGCACAGCGTGCCGTTGTAGGGACCGAGATAATCCGACGAAGAGCCGATGAAGGTCACCGTCTTGTTGGCGGCAGGCTTGAACGCATCGGAAATGCGGACCTTGGTTGCCACCGACGGGCCACCGTTGGTGATGCTGATCTTGTAGGTGATCAGATTGCTGGCGAGGTTGTCGCCGTCATAGGCGATCGGATCACCCTTGTGGCTGTCAAAAACGTCCAGCTTGGTGACCGAGAGATCCGCCACGCCAGTATCCAATGGCAGCACCGCATCCTTGGTGTCGTTGCTCAGATCGGAGTTGTGGACGTAGCCGGTACCGCTATTGCCGCCGACAATGCCGAAGCCTGCGATATTGGAGATGCTGCGCGGCAGGCCGCTAGGCAAACCACCGTAGTTGGGACGGATCACGACCGTGAGGTCCTGCACCCGGCCAGCGTCCAGATCGATCGCCGGGCAGGTGATCGTTACCGTCAGGTCTCCGCCGGTCGGGTTGGAGTAGGACTGACCGCCTGCGCTGGGAACACTGGTCAGCCCGCTCTGAGCTACCACGTTGCCCAGGCAGCTGGATCCGTTGGCCAGTGCCGCAGATACCAGCACGAAGCCCGGCTCATTCCCAACCAGGGTAAAGGTATCGGTGAGGCTGATGCCCTCAACCCTGGAAGGACCATTGTTGCGGTACTGGATGTTGTATTCGGAATTGACGCCGACGGTACCCGTCGTAGCACTGGTAATACGCTTGCGCGTGGTCTCGATATCCGCGTATTGCTGCACGCTGACCCAATCGCGGCCGTAGTTGTCACTCCAGTCGGCCTCGGCAACCGCGCCAGCGACGGTTCCATCAATGCCCGCACCGGCCGTGTTGCAATGCCAGTGCGTTGCCGTCGGCGCGGTGCCCGGGCAGGCCGGGGTGTTGCCCTCGCTGTCGACCAGGAAGCCAGGCTTGCCCGCTGTGGTATGCGAGAGCTTCACGGTGACGGTGATGGACTCCGAGGTACCGAGAAGCTCCTCGCCAAAGCGACATACGACGCTGGCGCCCTGCATCGAACACTTGGACTGGTCCCAGCGCGCCGGCGAGGTGGTGAACTCCGCCTTGGTGCGACCGCTGGACCAGCCGGGGATGGGGTCGTTGATGACGATGCCGGCAGTCGCGGCACCGGTATTGGTGACCACGATCTCATAGCTCATTTCGGTATCGGTAACTTCCACCAGCCGGTCACCGTTGTTCGGCGCACGCGTGGTCTTGCTGACCTTCAGGTTCGCCGAGGTTGGGGACACGCCAATACCCAAACCGGCCGAGGCGCAGTTATTGCCCGGTACGTTGTCCTTGTTCACACCGCTATCGGTGATCGGATCCAGGTTGGCGCAGGCATTGTTGACCAATGCACCGTTGGCACCTGGGCCCGGAGCGCGGGCGATGGTGGTGATCTTGACGCTGCGTACGTCATTCAGGGCGATGGGATACTTGCCTGGCAGCAGTTGGCAGGTCACAACCTGCGGCACCGGCGGCGAATAGGACGTCGCCGTGCACGAAAAATCGCCACTGGTCCCCGTCGGGTCGAACTCTTCGCCGATAGCGAGCGTGTCGGTGACAACCGCATTGCCGTCGACTTCGGCCGGACCACGGTTGGTCACCGTGATGGTCGAGGTCATCTTGCCGCCAATCGGCACGATCACCTCGGCCAGATTGCCCAGCCCCTTGTCTACGGCTTCCTTTCTCTTTCCAAGCTCAAGATCGGCACCCGCAGCAAGCACGGAGACAACGGCGGTCCGGTCGTTGTTGCTCAGATCAGGATCAGGTGTCGTCGTTTCAACCGAGACCGGAGCTGAGTGATTGCCGCTGGCCGCCGGCGCATGGGTCTTGACCGTGATGGTCTCGCCCGCGCCGCCTGGCGGCAGCGCACCTGTACGGGTGCAGGTGAATTCATTGCTCGTATCAGGTGGTGTACAGGACCAGCCGGCCGGCTCCACAAATGAATCGAACGTGGTACCTGCCGGCAACTTGCCCTTGACGACCACGTTTTCGGCGGCAATGGGACCATGGTTATCGACCTTCAATACCAGGTCCAGTGCACCTTCCGACGCCACCGGGGAAGGACTCCAGGTTGCGGCGATGGCCACATCGGCGCCGGGGCCCACGTTGGTATCTACAGTGTCGCTGTTGTTGCTGGGATTGGTATCCGGCGTGCCGACCGACTCCACGCGCGCAGAGTTGGTGACGTTACCGGACTGCACGTTGGCCTTGGCCTTGAAGGTGAACACTGCGCTGGAAGTACCAGGACTGCTGGGCAGGGTTCCTGCATAGGTGGCAGTCTGCGTAGCTGCATCCCAGGTCCAGCCCGGCGTGGTCGAAACGAAGCTGTTGGCCACGTACTCGAAACCGACTGGCAGGTTGTCTATCACCTTGAAGTTGGTCGAGCTGGCGGGACCGTGGTTGTCGACCTTCAGCGTGTAAGTGACTATCCCGCCACCGATCACGGTCGCAACGTCGGCAGTCTTTGTCAGCCCCAGATCGGCGGAGTTGCCCAAAGTGACAGTGGCCGACTGCTTGTTGTTGTTCAGGGTCTGATCACCGTCGAAGAACGGATCGCGCGCGGTTGTCGAGGTGGACAGGTCCTTTACCGGCGTCGTAAGCGGCGGGAAGTTGCTTGCTACACCAACTGCACCGTAGATCACCGCGGCGCCAACCGGCATGCCTGCAGTGGCTACTTTCAATGTGATGTCAAAGGGTGCACCACCGGGGAGCCTCGGCAGGCTGCACTGGACGCGGGTCGTGGAGCCCGCCGCGTAGGCGCAATACGTCGGCATCTCATGAATGCTCATGGTGCCGGGCAGATCGAATACCGCACCCAGACCAACGCCATCAGTGGACGCGGTGTTGTTGATCTCGATCCGGTACACCGCAATGCCGCCTACGGGCACGTTGCTGCTGTCCACCGCGCCGGATGCGCTGCCGTCTGCGTTCAACCATGGCTCGGCTGCATCGAAGTTGGTGAACGCAATGTTGTAGGCCGCAGCCATCGGGGCAGCGCCCAGCAGCAGCAGGAGCGATGAGATGTGCAACACGCGTCGCAGCAGCCTGGAAAAAACGGCACCGGAACAGGTCGCGCGGGTCGACCCATGGCTGGAGGTGAGCTGATCAAGTTGGCTGTTCATTTGGCAAACCCTTGCAAACGCTGCGCGCACGGGCCGCCAGAACTGGCAGCCCGGAAAAATTCGTGTGGTCAGACAGTTCGCCCCAAAAACGAACTGCCAGGTCGGCACCGTGAGGTGCTTTTGATCGCCGCGATTCTTACGGCGCAAAAGCGCCTATTCAGTTCCGCTCAATGACGGAAACTCTCACTTGCTTTCGAAACAGGTCTGCATTCACGTCCATGACGCAGCTATCACATTGATTTCACGAAAGATTTACTTGTGCCCGAAGTCACAAATGTGAACGGGCGCATCTTCAAATAAGTGAATGCGAAATAAACGAAAAAGTGTGACTTAGACCGTCAGTCGGTAACCAGCACCCCGAACTGCGCGAACCGGGAGGGTACAGCCGGTGGCCGATTGCACGCGGTTGCGCAGACGGTGCACCAGCACTTCAATCCGGTGCGGATCAAAGCTCCAGGGCTGGTCGGTGAGAGCAGCAATAAGGCGTTCACGAGCGACTGTCTCAGCCGGGGAAGAGAACAGCAAAGTGAGAAATGCGCGTTCGGCCTCGGTCAGTGCCAGCACCTGCGCATTGGGCCCGCGCAGGTCCCAACCATCGGATTCCAGCGCCCAGCTACCGCTGTCGCCGCTGGCAGCAACGTTCTCCATCAACTGTGCCGCCTCGCCGGGCAGGCGCCGGCGCAAGCTATACAGCTTGGCCGCAAGGAATTCCGGTTCCGGCCGGTGCGGGAGGCAGGCGTCGGCACCGGCCCACAGGCCATCGGCAATCAACTGCGGGGTAAGCGGGTCGACCAGCAGGACCACGCCCAGATCATCACGACGGCGCAGGTGCTCGACGGTTTCGACCAGACCGGTGCGGACCTGGGTGGTATCAATCACCACGATGTCGCAGGGAACGATCACCAACTCGCGGTACAGCGCCTCGACGCTGTCCAGCGCCTGGATCTGGGCGCCGTAGGGCAACAATGGCTGCAACAGCTCAAGCTTGCCGACAATCCAGATACGCAGCGGCGCCAAGGCCATGGGATTGGCTGCGCCAACGGGCGCATAGTTCAGATCCGATGCCACACACTCTCCCTGTCGGGCTCCAGTAAACAGCCCACGTATAGCTGGGATTTTAGCTCAGCGTAATGTCAGTTACCGCTGAAACGGGATACACATAGTTTTATGAACGAAATGGGCGGCGCCTTCGCGCCGCCCACCCTGTGCCGCTTACTCGGCAGGAACACCCATTTCCTGCAGCAGCGCGGGTGCCGGGTACACCTTGGCCAGCAGCCAGCGCAGGTAGCGCATGTCCACGTGCACCGCGCGCTTGTAGCGCGGGTCGAACCACCAGCTGGCGCTGACCGACTCCCAGTTGGAATCGAAGTTCAGGCCGATCAGCTCGCCCTTGGCATTGAGCACCGGCGAGCCGGAGTTGCCGCCAGTGGTATCCAGGTTGGTCAGGAAGTTGACCGTCTGCGTCTTCAGGGCCGGATCGGCAGTGCTGCCGAAGTCGCCCTTGGCGATCGCCGCCAGCAGCGGCTTGGGCGCGTCGAACGGCACCGCGTTGGTGTTCTTCTCGACGATCCCGGCAACGGTAGTCACCGGCGCGTAGCTGACCGCATCACGCGGGTGCAGCGCCTCGACCTTGCCATAGCTGATACGCAGGGTGCTGTTGGCATCCGGGTACACCGCCCGGCCCTGGCTTGCACGCCAGGCAAACAAGGCCTGCATGTAGGACGGACGCAGACGCAGCTGCTCGCCTTCGCGCTCCTTGCTCTTGGCCTCGGCGGCGATCTGCGCCTGCACCAATACCGCGGCTGCCTGCATCAGCGGGTCTGCCGCTATCGCCTGGCCCTGCCGCGCGGTAGCGAAACGCGCCAGGCGCGCTTCCTCGGTGCCGAGCCCGGTGCCCTTGTAAAGCGCATCCAGACGCTGCGTCAGCTGTGCCGGTGTGCGGCCAAAAACCTCGTCGTAGCCGCGCTCGCGCTGGCCGTCGGGCAGCTGCTGGTAGCGCAGCATCAGCGCGCTGATCAACGCTTTCTCGGTCGCCGGATCGTAGCGGCGCTGCACCTGCTTGAGCACGCCTTCGATCAAGGCCTGGTCACGCTGCTGATAGCCACTCTCGCGCTGTGCGTCGGGCTTGGCTGATTCGATGCGCAGACGCTCAAGCAGCATTGCCGAACGCAGCAGCTGGGTCTGCCCGGTCAAGGTGCTGAGCAGGAACTCACTGGCACCTGCCTGCTGCCCCGCTGTCAGCGAGGCGAACAGCGCATCGATATCGGCCTTGTACTTGCCGTCGGCGCTGGCCAGCATCGCCTGCTCGTCCTGCTCTCGCTGCATCTTGGCATCGCTACGCAGCAAGCCCTCCAGCTCACCGGCAGCACGCTTGCGGTTGTTCTTCAACGACTGCAGCTGCGAGGCGTAGCGCGTACGCGCTTCCGCATTGCTCTTGCCTTCTGCTTCGATAACATCGATCAGCTGCTGGAATACATCAACACGCCGTGGCAGCACGGTGTCGATCTGGTTGGCGAACTCAGCGGCAGTACGCAGGCGATAGGTGGTACCCGGGTAACCGGCCAGCATCGCGTAATCGCCTTCCTTCGGACCATCCAACGCCATCTTCAAGTGCGCCGGCGGCTGGTAGGGCACATTGTCCTTGCTATACGGCGCGGGCTTGCCGTCCTTGCCCACATAGGCACGCAGCAGGGTGAAATCGCCGGTGTGGCGCGGCCACATGAAGTTGTCGATCTCGTCGCCGTAGTTGCCGATCGCGCGCGGCGGTGCGTAGACCAGACGGATGTCGGTCAGCTCCAGCTGGCGGATGCAATAGAAGTCGCTGCCGTAGTACATATTCGCTACAGAGCAGCGCACGCGGCCTTCGACCTCGCAGTCGGCAACGATGCGCTTGCGCGCGCTTTCCACTGCGTCGAAGTAGGCACGCCCGGTCTTGCCACGCGCATCCTTGAGCACCTCATCGGTGACCTTGTCGAAGCCTACCGTCACCAGCACCCGGTAGTCCGGATTGGCAGCTCGCTCATCGTCGCGGCCCTGGGCGATGAAGCCCTCGTCGATGATGTTGTGTTCCTTGCTGGCGTTGTACTGGATGACGCCATAGGCCACATGGTGATTGGTCAGCAGCAGACCTTCGTCGGAGACGAACGCGCCGGTACCCCCGCCGACGCGCACCACCGCGCTCAACGGCGGTGCGGTGACGTCTGCCAGTTGCTTCGGATCGCCCTTGAAACCGGCGTCCTTCAACGTCCTGGCCAACTCCGGCAGCTGCGTGGGCATCCACATGCCTTCGTTGGCGTGGGCAGCAGCGGCCAGGCTCATGCCCAGCGCCAGCGCGGCGGTAAGTGGTTTACGCGTCATCGGAACTCCAGCGGATTACAGAACAGCCGCCGACAGTAGCGGTGCCGGCGCATGCCAGCAACCTTGACACGTCTGAATGTGGTCCCCGGAACGCCGCTTGCCTACAATCCTCCAATCAATCAGGACAGGGCAGTCAAGGATGATCGTTGGTATAGATCTGGGCACCACACATTCATCGATCGGCATGCACAAGGCCGATGGCCCGGTGCTTTTCCCCAATCCGCATGGGCAACTGTTGACACCGTCGGTGGTGAGCGTGGCCGATGGTGCCGTGCTGGTTGGGCAGGCCGCACGCGACCGGCTGGTCAGCCACCCCGGCGAAAGCGTCGCCCATTTCAAGCGCTGGATGGGCACCGAACGCGAAACACGGCTGGGTACGCACCGCTTCCGTCCAGAGGAACTGTCGGCGTTGGTCCTGCGCTCATTGCTGGCCGATGCCGAGGCCGCACTCGGCCACAAGGTCGAAGAAGCCGTCATCAGCGTGCCCGCTTATTTTTCCGATGCGCAGCGCAAGGCCACCCGCGCCGCCGGCCAACTGGCCGGCATCCGCGTCGAACGCCTGATCAACGAACCCACCGCCGCCGCGCTGGCCTATGGCCTGCAGCAGCGCGACCAGGAAGGTCGCATCCTGGTGCTGGACCTGGGGGGCGGCACCTTCGATGTCTCGGTGTTGGAGCTGTTCGACGGCATCGTGGAAGTGCATGCCAGCGCCGGTGACAACTTCCTTGGTGGCGAGGATTTCCTGGAAGTGTTGGCGCGGGCATTCAAGCAGGACACCAAGCTGGATGCTGCCGCTGTAAGCGCAGCCGAATCAGCGCAGCTCACGCAGCGACTGGAGCAGCTCAAGCGCGACCTCAGCGGCAACGCGCAGGCCGGCCTGCAGATCACCCTGGGCGAACGCGAACTGCAGTGGAGCATTGAAGAATCGCGCTACGCGCAACTGTGCGAGTCATTGCTACAGCGGATGCGTGCGCCGATCGAACGCGCGATCCGTGATGCCCGGCTCAAGCCCGAGGCACTGGACGACATCATCCTGGTCGGCGGCGCCGCGCGCATGCCGATGGTCACCCGTTTGGCGACGCGCATGTTCGGGCGCCTGCCTTTGCGTCACATCAACCCTGATCAGGCGATCGCACTAGGCGCCGCCGTCGCGGCCAGCATGAAGGCTCGCGACAGCGCGCTGCGCGAGATCGTACTGACCGATGTCTGCCCGTACACGCTGGGAACCCAGGTATCGCGAATGGGTCCGGACGGCAAGGAACGTACGGGCTACTTCCATCCCATCATCCAGCGCAACAGCGTGGTGCCGGTAAGCCGCGAGGATACGTTCCACCCAGTATCCGCCGAACAGAAGTTTCTGCGCATCGATGTCTACCAGGGTGAAAGCCCCACCGTCGACAAGAACATCAAACTGGGCGAACTGCAGGTTCCGATCACCACACGCGGCGACGGGGACCGCTCGGTCACTACCCGCTTCACCTATGACATGGACGGTATTCTGCAGGTGGAAGTCACCGAGAACGCCACCGGCAAACGTCATGAGCTGGTGTTGGAACAGAACCCCGGCGTGCTGGCACCGGAACAGATCCGCGAACGACTGAAGGCGCTGGACACGTTGAAAGTACACCCGCGCGAGCAGCAGCCGAACCTTGCATTGATCGCACGGACCGAGCGTATGTACTCCGAATTTGTGGACCACCGCGAACAGTTGCAGGGCTGGCTGCTGCAGTTCCGCGAGGTCTTGGAGAGCCAGGATACGCAGCGGGTTGAGCGTGATCGCCGCGAACTGGACCGGGCGCTGGACCAACTTGAGGGCCTGCGGTGAACTGGGCATTGGAGGCGCTGGAGCTTGAGCCGGGAGCAGACGAGCGCGCTATCAAGCGTGCCTACGCGCGGCTGCTGCGTGATAACCGGCCCGACGAAAAGCCGGAGGATTTTCAGCGCTTGCATGAGGCCTACCAGACGGCGCTGCGGTGGCAACGCTTCCAGCAGAGTTTTGAACAGCAGGAGTTCGCACTGGAGCAATCCGCCGGAGCGGAACCACAGTCGGAACCTGCCGCTCCAAACTTGGTGCTGGTGCCTGAGCCACAGCGCTCCGACGCGCATGGGGAAGACGACCCTGCATTCGCAACGAACCCGCAATGGCCCCCATACACCGGACCGCTAACTCCGATGCAGACGCCGTCGTCTGGATCTCTTGGCGACAGCAGCACGCAGCAAACGGTGTCAAATTCTGATCCCGTCGCAATGATGTTGCCACCACAGATCGATCTGGAAGATCTGATCGCACGCATTATCGAAGCAGCACAAACGATGCCAGATACCGCGTTCAGTCACTGGTTGGATGAATGCCCGGAGTTATGGTCAATCAGCGCCAAGGCCGATGCAGGAGACGCGCTGCTGGATCAGCTTCATTCGCAGGAGCTATCCATCAGCGGCAGCAACTTCGACCTGATCGTGACGACCTTCCGTTGGGAGGAAATCGGCAGCCATGTCGATCCAGATGCCCTCGCTGGCATGCGCGGGGCCCTGCACGTGCGATGGATCATGCGTGCCGACAATGAATCGCAGCTGGCCTTGTTGCTGCGTACAGGCAACGATGGCCCGGTAACTTTGCCTGATGTACGGAAGTGCCGCGAGCTGCTGGTACGTCCATGGCACCGCTTGCAAGCCTTGTGCAGTGCCTGGAACCCGACTCAGGTACAGATGGTGCGGGCTACCCTGCAGCGTCTCAGTTGGCTCGATGGTCAACTTCCATCCCCTCCCCTGAATCGACGGCAGCTGCAGTTCTGGCGCGATGTCGCTGACGAAACCCGGCTCACCCTAGACCGTATGCTGCTGGGCTTGGTGCGCGGTGCGATGCTGTCGATTCTCTGGCTGGTGCTGCCGATGGCGGTTTATTCGGTAGCCGCCGCAGGCGATCTTTCCGCCGGCCGCGGCTGGCCGTCGCCTAGCAATCTGTTGCCACTGGCCATCATTGGCGTAATGGTCATGCTGCTATTGGGCATGGGCACGTTGCCATGGAAACTCGCATGGCGACAAATGGCGATCCCCTGCCTGGCCCTTGGCGGCATCGCCATCGACCAGGTCCACATCAACCTGCTAGGCGCCATCCTGGCCGGCAGTGCGCTGTGGATGGCTGTACGCGCGACGCTGCGCAATGCTCCGCAGTGGAATCGACTAGCTCCGATCTTGGGCGTGGGAGCATTCATCGCGCTGCCCTTCGTCACGACCGCTACGAGGATGACTTACGGTGAACTCGTCGGCGGGCTCGCCATGCTGCTCTACCTCTACAACCAGTGGCTGTCATGGCGCAGCAAAGCCCGGCAGGCCCCTTGCATGGAATGAATCCTGCGAGCACGGCGATGCCGCCAACGCTGGTGTCGAACATTGGTCCAACACGGGCCTCGGCTGCTACAGCTTCGCAAGAACGCTCAGCACAGGTTTTGTGCTGTTGTGGGAGCGGCGTAAGCCGCGAAGCCGGTGCGGCATGGTTTCGCGGCAAAGCAACGGCTTCGGTGCTGGCAATGCGCCAATGACTGCGGTGGGAGAGGTAGCTTCGCGGCTGACGCCGCTCCCACAACATCCCACAGCACCCATGCTGCTGCTCAGCGCTCCTTGCGCCAGTTCACCGAGCCGCGGTTTTCAACCGTGGACGATTCCACTTCGATATCGAAACCACGCCGCAGCAGGTACTTCAAGGTCAGTACCGAGCCGCTGCCGACCAGCGAGACGCCGTAGCCGATGTAGAGCTTGGGCGTGATGTACTTGCCCACGCCGATCACCGAGCCACCCAGCGCGCGTGATTGGCTTACGCCTGCATCATCGAGGCCAAGCTTGGCGCCCACCTGTGCGGCAAGCAGGCCGGTACCGGCCGACAATGCCGCCGAGGCCGCGTTGACCTGCTGTGCCTGGTCGCTGCTGGCCATGCTCAGGCTGCGCCCCAACACCAGATAGGCCAGCGATTCGGATTGCGACATCGCCGGGTCCGACCACACATCCACCCGCGGCTGCTGGGCACGGCCGGTGACGTGGATGCCGGCGGTGACATCACCGATCGCACGCTGTGCCTTGATGTTGATGCGCGGGTCGGAGACCACGCCGTAGTTCCACAGCAGCTGGCCGTCGGTGATGGTCAGGTCCTGACCATAGGCCTTGTAACGACCACTGACTTCCAGGCCACCGTTGGCGGTCATCTCGCGGCCCGGGCGTGCACGTACCTGCATCCGGCCGGTCAACGCGCCCTTCAATCCGAAGCCACTCATCTTGACCTTGTCGCCGAGGCTGACGGTCAGGTCCATGTCCAGCGGCGAGGACGGGCCTTCTTCCGGATCGACCGGGTCCAGCACCACGATGTCTTCCGATGCCGAAGTGCCGCGGTCCAGGCGCTCAAGATCCAGATCGGCCTCGGGCACATGCACGCTGCCGCGCAGCTCCATCGCGGTGCCGGCCAGGGTGAAGTCCAGATCCGGGTTGGCCACCACCCGCAGTTCGCTGGTATTGGCCAGCAGCACCTTGTCGCCATGGATATGCAGTTGCAAGGGCTGCGCATCGCCGAACCAGGACAGGCCACCGTCCACCTGCAGCGTGCCTTCACCACCGGTCTTGGTCGATGCGCTGATGCGCGCCGAGCCATCGGGCTGGGCGATGAAGCTGCCCTTGCCTTCGCTCAGGGTCAGGCCCAGCGCCGGGAATTCACCGGTGAAGTTGCTGAGCTTGGCCTCGCCACCCAGGGTCGGCTGCGAGCGCGTGCCGCGCAGGCTGACGTGGCCTTCGATCAGGCCTTGCGGGCGCACCAGATCAGGCGAGAACAACTCCAGCCAGTACAGCCGCGCGATGTTCATGTACAGCTCGCCGGTGAGCGCCGCATTGGGCTCCCAGCCGGTCTGCATCTTGGCATCGATGAAGCCGTCGCCCTTGAAGCCGACGCCGAGGTAGCCCTTGATGCTGTTGGGCAGCATGTCGACCTTCAACGAGAAGTTGTCGTAGCGCACCAGCTCGCCACGCGCGTTGTCACCGAGACGGATACCGCCCTCGGCCGAGGCCACCTTGAAGGCGCCCTCCCAGGCATTGCCGCGCGGGCGGATGTTGCCATCCAGGGTGAGTTCGCCGCGCAGGTACATGCGGCGGCCCTCGTTGGGCGGCAGCCACGGCTGCACCAGCGCAAGCGGCAGCGCATCACCGCGCAGTTGCAGACCCTCGCGCGGCCAGTTGGCGGCAATGCACAGGGCGCCACCGGTAGCCGAGCCCAGGCAGGCATCGGACAGGGTGAAGTTGCTGCCCTGTGCACTGAACGCGGCCGGCTGCCGCAGCTGCCATGGCGCGCCCTTGACCGGCGCAATGCGCAGCGAGGCAAGCTCGCCACGCCAGGCCTGACCCTGCTGACGCACGCTGCCGCTGACCGCGACCGCACCCAACTCGTTGCGGGTGTCGGCGTCCAGCTGCAGGTTCTGCACGCTGCCACGTGCGTTGATGTTGACCTGGTCCAGCAGCATGCCGACTTCGACCGCACTGCCGTGGATGGCCAGCGCGCCGTTGTTGCCCTGCCATGGCAGGCGGCCGTTGACGCTGATCTGCTGCGCCTTCCAGTCGTCCCATTGCAGGCCATTGCCGCGCAGGTCGGCGGTGATGTCCGGCTGGCTCGGCGTGCCGCGCAGCTGCAGCGTGCCGGCCAGGCTGCCGGTACCGCCGGGCAACAGGTCGGACAAGTGCAAGGGCTCCAGCCGCGCATCCACATCCAGCCGATCACCGACCTTGCCCTTGGCCTCGATCTGGCTGTCGCCCATCACCAGCCGTACATTGCCTTCGCCCTGCATTCCCTGCAGCGCAAGCTTGGCGCGCGCATCGACGCGGCGGCCGCGCAGCATGCCGTTGATCTGCGGCACGTCCAGCGTCGCCTCGAAGCGCATGTCGCTGCTACCGGCCACCGCCGGCAGCTGCTTGCCCTTGGAGGCCAGCGAGCCGGACAGGTTGCCTTCCCAGCCCGGCGCGAAATAACCGGGATCAAATTTGGACAGGCTTGCATCCACATCCCAGGCCAGGGTCGGTGCCCATGCCGCCGAGCCCTTCAGTTCCAGCGCGCCACCGGGCGTGGTCGCCTTGAGGTGTTCGATATGCGCCTGCTGGTCGTTGCCGCGCACATCGAAATCGAGATTGGCGTCCTGTGCTTCGCGCGCCACTTCGGCCTTGCCAACGGCGGCCCAGTTCTTCAGATTGCCAGCCACACCCAGCCGCGCTTCCTTCAAGTGCAAGGGCACCGGTGTGCTGTCCGGCGAACTGGGGTCCGGCTCAGGCGTGTAGGTCAGCTGGTTGGCCACCACTGCGAAGCGGAAGCCCGGATTCTGTGCATCGCTGAAATCGGCGGTGCCCTGCAGCCGCACGCTGCCGCCGAAAGCTTCGGCGACCAGCGGCGCAACCGTCAGCACCTGCTTGTCGATGGCGACATTGGACGGTGCCAGCACCAGCTCGTTCTCACCCTGACGTACCCGGCCCTGCAGCCGCGCCTGGCCGCCGCGACCACGCGCGGTGAAATCCAGCGCCAGCGGTGCCGGTGACTCGGTCAGGAACTGCGCAGGTACCACTTGGCCGATATCCAGCTGCTCACTGCGCGCGGCCACGTTCCACACCGGATCAGTGCGGCCATCCAGAATGAAACTGACATGCAGCGGCTTTGGCGCATAGCCGGCCACGGCAACTTCCATATGGGCAAGGTTGCCACGCGCGACCAGACCCAGCCGCGCGGCGGGCTGGCCCGGACGCGGCGGCATCAGCGCGCGCACGGTCAGGTCGGTGGCGTAGTCCTCGCGCGGCAGGTAGTGGCCGTCGATGCGGAAATCACCGAGATTGCTGTTGACCTTGATCTGGTTGGCGGTGAACTCACCATTGGCAGCTTCAAGCCCACCGCGGACCTTGCTGATATCGATGATCGGCTGCTGCAGCTGGGTGATACGCAGGCCATCGATGACGATGGTGTCGGCCTGCAAGGCCAGCGGCAATTCGATGGCGGGCAGCACATCCGGCCAGTTGGGCAACTCGAAGGGCTTGTCTTCCGACGGCCCCAGCTCCAACGAGGCATCGGTGATGCGCAAGGCATCCAGGCGCAGCTTGCGGCCAAGCAGCGGGCGGATATCCGGGTCCAGATAGGCCTTGCCGGCAGTGAAATGCAGCTCGTTGTAGCGGAAATCCAGGTCGTGCAGGATCAGCGGCCCGGCCAACGGGCCTTCGGCCTTGCTCCAGGTCAGCGATGAACCCGCTGGCAGGCGCGCCACCACTTGCGCCAGCAGCACCTCGCGGCCGGCCACGGTCTGCAGCAGCCAGTACAGCGCGAACAGGCCCAGCAATACCAGCACGGTGATGGTGATGCCGCTACGCACGGCCAGCTTGCGCAGCCGCGCCTTGCGCTTGGCACGCAGCTCGGCGATGCGCGCTTCGCGTTCTTCCGGGGTCACATCATCGGGCCGACGGCTCATAGGTCAGCCCCGATGTTGAGGTAGAGCTGGAACTGCGAATCGGGGCTGTTCAATCCGTGTGCGATATCGATACGCACCGGGCCTACCGGTGATTTCCAGCGCACGCCAAAGCCAACGCCGGTATGCAGATCGATATTGTTGTCGAAGGCGCTGCCGGTATCGACAAACACCGCACCACCCCAGGGACCGCCGCCGAAATAGTGCTCGTATTCGACCGAACCGATTGCCAGGTTCTTCGCGCCCAACGCGAACTTGTCCGGTGCAGGCGTGCGTGGACCGACTTCGCGGTAGGCGTAACCACGGATGGAGCGATCGCCACCGGCGAAGTAACGCAGGCTTGGCGGCATCGCGACCAGATCGCTGGTCCAGGTGGTGCCAGCCTGCCCGCGCAGGATCAATCGGTCGGCATCACCCAGCGGGATATACCAACGCACGGTGGCATCGGCCTGGACGAAACTGGTATCCGAACCGGCACCTTCGATGCCGCCACGCATCGTGGCGTTGCCACTGATGCCGCGGCGCGGGAAGCTTTTGTCGTCGACGTTGACGTAGTCAGCGGTGAGCTGCGGGTAGACCAGGGTCGAGTAGTTGTAGACCGCTGCGTTGAACTGGTTGCCGGAGCTGTAGCCCCAGCGCTCGCGCAGTGCATTCATCGAGACGATGGCGGTCAGGTTTTCGTTGATTTCACCGCTGCGGCTGGCAATCAGCTTGACGTTGCGCAGGTCGATGTAATCGGTCTGCTCGTCATAGGCGCTGACCGCATAGCTGTACCAACCATCCAGCCAACGGAAGCCGGGCACGCGGTAGCTGGTGATGAAACTCTTGCGTCGCTGCGCGTAGTCCAGCTGGGTGCTGAGCTTGTGCCCACGGCGATTGACGTAGCGGCGCTCGACACCACCGCGCACACCCGGGCCGCTCTCGCTGCCGTAGCTCAGACCGGCGGTGTAGATGGTGCGCTTGGCGCGGGTCAGCTTGACGTTGACCGGCACCTCGCCATTGTCATCGGCCTGCTCTGGATGCGGCTGGATGTCGATGACGCTGAAGTAATCGAGCTTGGTCAGCGACTCGCGCAGGCGATCGAGCTTGCCTTCGTGCCAATAGCTTCCCTGTTCCCAATAGACCAGCGGCTCGAACAGGCCCGGGCGGAAGTAATCCTGCTCGAAGTTGATCGGCCCCATGTTGTAGCGGCGGCCGCTGTCCCAGGTAAGGAAGATGTCGGCGGCGTTCTCGGCGCGGGTCACTTCCACCTTGCGCTGGGTGAAATCGGCGTCGAAGTAGCCGCGCTCGGCCAACCGCCGGGTGATGGTGATCTTGCTGGCCTCGTAACTGACCGAATCGAATACCTCGCCGGTCTTGGGGTGGAAGGCTTCAATGTCTTCCTGCAGGTATTTGTCGCGCGAGGCCGGGCCGGTGATGGCCAGATCCTCGGTGCGGACCTTGACCTGCTCGCCCTTGTCGACCTGGATCAGCACCTGCAGGGTATCGCCGGTGCGCGGCGCTTCCACGGTGATCTTCGGGTTGTAGAAGCCGAACGGCTCCAGCGCCGTACGGGTCTGCCGCTCCGCCTGCGACAGCAGGTATTCCAGCCTCGACTCCCCCTGCACCTTGCCGATCGCGTCGTAAACCGACAGCGAGGACTCGATGTTTTCGATGATCTCGGCATCGTCACCCTTGTCCAGACCCTTGATCTGGACCTTTTCGATGGTGCCGCGGGCATGGGCGAGGGGTGCTGCTGCCAGCGAAGCCAGGAACAGAAGGAGCGGGATAATTCGAGATAGCTGCATGCGCGCCAGCATACCGGTCTGAACATGACCAGCAAAATCACACGGCCGTCATCAAGCTGCCTACGGCAACGCCGAGCCGCGCTCGGCAGTGACTTTCCCAGAGATCCATCAGCTCCTGTGGGAGCGGCGTCAGCCGCGCAGCCCATAAACCATCAGATTGCGAGCATCCCGTTGATCCCGACATTGCCGGCTTCGCGGCTGACGCCGCTCCCACAAAAAACAGGGGCTGTATCGGCAATGCCCCTGGTCGAGCATGGATCGGCACTACATTGGATTTGTTCGCAGCCCGGCAACGCAATCTGCATCTCGCTACCGTGAGCCACCCGGTGGCCAAGCATGGTTCACCGCCACTCGCAGCCGCCGCGCTGTCCGGATCATCACGCCATCTTGACGGGTACAGTTAAATTATCGTGAAACACCCAGCCGCTCCGGTTCCTAGAACACGTGGTGATGCTGTCCCGGGTTAGTGCGCTGCCAGTAGGGAGCGGCCGGTTGACTGGGTCCAGGCACTTCCACAAGTCCAGGTACCCATGATGAAACGACAACTCCTCAGCGCAGCTGTATGCACCGCCATCGCCGCTTATTCGTCCCTCGCCTTCGCCCAGACCCAGAGCGAGGCAGACAAGAGAAACGTTGAAACCCTCGACAAGATCACCGTCACCGGCTCGCTGATCCCGCAGGTGCAGGTCGAGACAGCCACCCCCATCACCTCGATCACCGCCCAGGACATCCAGAAGCAGGGCTTCAAGGATGTCTACGAGGTCCTGCGCTCGCAGCCACTGGCGACCGGTGCGGTACAGGACAGCCAGTTCTCCGGCGGCTTCACCTCGGCGGCCAAACCCATCAGCCTGCTCGGCCTGGACCCGGGCTTCACCCTGGTGCTGATCGACGGCAGGCCGATGGCCGATTACCCGCTGCTCTATAACGGCCAGAGCAATTTCGTCGACCTCGCCAGTATTCCAACGTCGATGGTCGAGCGCATCGACATCGCCCCCGGCAACCAGTCCTCGATCTACGGCTCCAGCGCGATCGCCGGTGTGGTCAACATCATCCTGAAAAAGCAGCTTGACGGTACCGAGATGAGTTTCCGCATGGGCAGCTACGACGGCGGCGGCGGCGCAAACCAGCGCTTCCAGCTGACCAGCGGCCACAGCTGGGGCAAGCTCGACCTGACCGCCGGCCTGCAGCTGAGCAACCAGGACCCGATCTACGGCTTCAACCGCAAGGACTTCGACTCAACCAACGACAGCCCGAACGCCGCTGCGCACTATGGCAGCCGCACCTTCGTGCACAACCGCAGCAACGGCGCCTACATCGATCCGGGCGCGGCGGCCTGTGCGCCGCTGGCGGGCCTGTTCGGCGGCACTACGATCTATGACACCCGCCCAGGCCGCGGCAACTATTGCGGCAGCCGCTATGAGCCGGGCTATTCGACCATCCTCAACAAGGAACGCAGCGCCTCGGGCTACGCCAACCTCAATTTTGCGCTCAACGACAGCACCGACCTCTACGCCACATTGCTGATGAACCGCACCAAGAACGAGAGCAACTCCGGCTCCCGTTTCTGGCAACCGTCGTTGGATACCAGCGGCTACATCTTCAACGGTCTCACCGGCGATCTGGAAAGCTACCAGCGCATCTTCTCGCCGGAGGAAACCGGTGACCTCAACTTCAACAACGAGCGCCAGACCGCCGACTCCTACAACGTCGCGCTTGGCATCAAGGGCGCGGTGGGCCAGTCGAACTGGGACTACAACGCCTATTACGCCCGCTCCGAATACCACATCGACAGCCGCCAGTGGTGGCCGTTGAAGGACAAGATGGAAGACTTCTTCCGCGAGCACTTCCTCGGCCCGCAGCTGGGTGATTACTACGGCTATCCGATCTACGAACCCAACGATGCAGGCTTCTACCAGGCACTGACGCCGGAGCAGTACCGCAGCTTCCAGGGCGAGATCCGCACCAAGTCCAAGACCTGGACGCAGAACGTCAACCTGCAGTTCACCAATACCTCGCTGTTTACCCTGCCCGCTGGCGACGTTGGCTTTGCCGGCGTACTGCAGGCCGGCCAGCAATCGTGGAGCAACCCCACCGATACGCGCGTGGTTACCGACCAGTTCTGGGGCCTGAGTGGCACCCAGGGCAAGGGCAAGCGCGACAACTGGGCCGCAGCGGTGGAACTGCGCGTGCCGATCTTCAGCAAGCTCACCGCCAGCCTGTCCGGACGCTACGACGACTACAAGAACGATGGCGGCGGCAGTGATTCACGCGCCACCTGGAAAGCCGCGTTGGAATTCCGGCCGATCGACTCGCTGTTGTTCCGCGCCAACTACGCCACTGCATTCAAATCGCCGGACATGGCCTATGTGTTTGCCGGCGACAGCGGCTTCTATACCTTCGTCCCTGACTACTACCGCTGTGCCACTGAACAACCTGGCGTTCCGATCAGCCAGTGCACCCTCAACGACGAACAGGTGCGTGGCTCCCGCTCCGGCAATGGCGACCTGAAGTCGATCACCGCCAAGTCCTGGGGCGGTGGTGTGGTCTGGTCACCCAACAGCAGCTTCACGGTCAGCGCCGACTACTACCGGATCAAGATCGACAACAAGGTCGCCGATCTCGATCTGGACCTGCTGTTGCGCAATGAATCGGCGTGCCGCCAGGGCCAGCTGGATGCCAACTCCCCGACCTGCGTCGATGCCCTGCAACGCATTGGCCGCGCCGGTGCAAATGCACCACAGCCCAACCAGATCAATACGGTGGCGGTAAACCCGATCAATGTCGCCAAGGAGGATGTCAGCGGCATCACCGCCAACCTGGACTATCGCTGGGCCACCGACAGCTGGGGCAATTTCATGGCCGGTGCGCGCTACAACGTCACCCTCAAGCACGAGAGCCAGCAGTATCCGGAAGACCCGGTGATCGACCTGCTGCGCAATCCCTACTACTCGTCCGAGTTCAAGAACATCTTCAGCGGCACCCTGGGCTGGCAGATGGGCGACTGGACCACGACGTTGTATGGCATCCGCTACGGGCGTACGCCGAACTTCGCCGCCCAGGACACCACCCAAGGCTATGCAGCCAACAATGCCGGCAGGGTCAAGGCCTGGACCACCTTCAACCTGACCGTGGACTACGCGGTAACCGATGATGTCTCACTGAGCGTCACCGCCAACAACCTCACCGGCGAGCGGCCACCGCGTGACCGGACCTACACCACGTATCCGTACTACAACGTCTTCAACTACAACGGCTATGGCCGTTCGTACATGCTGGAGATGAACTGGCGCTTTGGCCGCAGCCAGTAACCACAACCGACAGGTAGTGAGACAGGAGCGGCCAAGGCCGCTCCTGTTCTATCTGCGGCCCTGCAAACGCTCACGCAGTGGTGCGAGCTCAGTTGCATAGCGTTGCCATTCGTCGATACTGCGGGCGTGCACCGGCTCGCGCACCTGCACGCTGCTCAGGGTGGCAGTCGCGGCCGCATTGCGGGTCAGGTCACTGCCGCCGCTTTCCACTTCCAGTCCACAACGCTGCAGCACCTGCGCCAAGGCCGCATCGGGGTCGCGCACCATCGCTTCGTAATCGATCTCCAGCACGCGCCCGGGCAGATGCTGCTGCCAGGCCTGCATCAGCTGCGTATGCGCCGCGTGGTGCGTGGCCAGAGCATCCAGATCGTAGCTGTAACCATAGGAGTCGCCGAACATGGCGCGGTAGTTGGAGAAGCACACTGCCATGGGATCGCGCCTGACGTAGACGATCACCGCCTTGGGGAGTGCACGGGCGATGGGGCCTGCCAGCAAATAATTCGGTGGCAGCTTGTCGATGAAGCGGCGTTGCCCATCCAGCCGCCAACGCGTCTGCCGCAGATAGCCGTTGCCGACGGCAGCGTAGTCCAGCGCTGGCAGTGCCTGCAGCAATGCAGGGTCAAGCAGCGCACGGCCGGCCTGGTCGGCGCCCCAGCGCAGCTGCTGGGCGAAATCGCCAAGTTCGCCGGCAGACGCTATCTGCGAATGATTGCCGAGCATGCGCTCAAGCACCGTGGTGCCCGAACGCGGCATGCCAATGATGAAGATGGGCTGTGCGCCATCCTCTTCATCGGCTGCTTCTACGGGTGCGAAGGTCCCCGCTGCTGCCAGCCGGGCCATCGCCTCATGCTGTGCGTGATCGGCAAGACGATCGTGGCGCAAGCGTCGCCACATCGTGGCATTGCCTTGCCGCAGCGCATCCCATGCCGCAGGGAAATCGCCCAGGTCTTCCAGTTCCTTGTAGAGCGCGAACCACAGTGCTGCGAGGTCTTCGCTGTCCGTTGCCGTTGCCTGCAGCTGCCTGCGCAGGCCGTCGACATGATTGTCGTCCGCACGCCAGCGGCGCAGGCGTGCACGCGTCAGCGCAGCTCGCCCGTGGCCGGGATTCAGCTGCAGGCAATGCATCAGCGCCCGCTCGGCCGCTTCCAGCTCACCATTGAACTGCAACTGCACGCCAAGAAAATAATAGAAATCTGGACTGTCGAAGCCCACTGCCGCCGCACGCCGCATCAGTTGCAGGGCGTCGGCATGCAATCCAAGTGATTGCAGCACGTGGGCCAGGGCCGCCAGCGTAGGGCTGTCGCTGCACCGGGCCACGCAGGCATTGCGCATCAACCGCGCCACGCCTTCGCTGTCGCCTACCCGCAACAAGGCCTGGGCGACGCGCAGCAACAGCGCCGGCTCGCGGTAGTCCAGGCTGGCAGCCTGTTGCAGTTGTTGCACAGCCTCGCGCAGCCGGCCCTGCGCCAATACGGTGCCGGCCAGCATCACCCGCGCATGGGCATGCGCGGGCTGCTGATCCACCACGGCACGCAGCTGCCGCTGTGCCTCCGGAATGTCACGCCGGGCCAGAGCGGCCTGTGCGGACTGCCAGGAGGCGCCGGTGTCCATGCCTCAGCTGGACAGGTGTTCGATCGCGGCGACGCTGCCGAGGCGGTCACCCAGCGTGCGCAGCAGCGCCAAGCGGTTGCCACGCAGGGCCAGGTCATCGGCATTCACCATCACCGCGTCGAAGAACGCGTCCACCTGCGGACGCAGGCGCGCCAGGCGGCCGAGCACGGCCACATAGTCCTTGTGCGCGAGCGCGGTGCCGGTGTCGTCGATGGCGGCGGTGACGGCTTCGGCCAGTTCACTCTCGGCCGGCTCACGCAGCAGCGCCGGGTCGATCATGCCCGGGATGACACCGTCAGCCTTGCGCAGGATGTTGCGGATACGCTTGTTGGCTGCAGCCAACGCCTCGGCTTCCGGCAGCTGGGCAAAGGTGCCGATGGCATCGATGCGGCGGTCGAAGTCGTACAGCGAGGCCACGCGCAGCTCGGCAACAGCGTTGAAGTGGGTGGCCGGCACGCCCTTGTCGGTGTAATAGCCCTTCAGGCGGTCGATGATGAAGTCGTACAGCTCGCCTGCATCGGCCTGCACCTTGCGCTCAGCCAGACCAGCATTCGCCGATGCCAGCAACGCCGGCAGATCCAGGTCGAAGCCCGACTCGATGATGCTGCGGGCCAGACCCAGCGCATTGCGACGCAGCGCGAACGGGTCCTTGTTGCCGGTCGGCTTCAAACCAGCAGCAAAACCACCAGCTAACGTGTCCAGACGCTCGGCGATCGCCAGCACCTTGCCCAGCGGCGACAGTGCGATGTCATCGGCAGCAAAACGCGGCTGGTAGCTCTCGTCGATGGCCAGCGCCACCGACGGCGATTCGCCACCGGCAACCGCGTAGTGGCGACCGGCAATGCCCTGCAGTTCCGGGAATTCATTGACCATGCGCGACTGCAGGTCGTTCTTGGCCAGCTCGGCAGCACGCTTGGCCTGCACCGGGTCGGCACCCACCTGCGGCGCGATGATCTGCGCCAATGCGCTGACGCGCTGCACCTTGTCGGCGACGCTGCCCAGCTTGGCCTGGTAGGTGACGGTCTTCAGGCCGTCGCCCATGCCCACCAAACCCTGCTTGAGGTCTTCATCGAAGAAGAACTTGGCATCGGAGAAGCGCGGGCGGATCACGCGCTCGTAGCCCTTGGAAACCTCGGCCACGTCCTTGGATTCGATATTGGCGATGCCGATGAATTTCTCGGTCAGCTTGCCGCCGCCGTCGAGCACCGGGAAGAACTTCTGGTTGATCTCCATGGTCTCGATCAACGCTTCCTGCGGCACGGCCAGGAATTCGCGCTCGAAACTGCACAGCACCGCCGCCGGCCATTCGACCAGGTTGACCACCTGTTCCAGGTTGTCGTCGGTGATGCGCGCCACGCCACCAGCCTGTGCGGCTGCGGCATTGACCTCGGCGACGATGCGCTCGCGGCGCGCGTCGGCATCGACCAGCACGTTGGCGGCCTTCAGCGATTCAACGTAGTCGGCCGGGTTGCTCAGCCACACCTGCTTGTCGGCCATGAAACGGTGGCCACGGCTGAAGCGGTCGGACGTCAGGCCCAGCAGCTCGGCCGGCACGATGTCGTTGCCGTGCAGCAGCACCAGCCAATGCACCGGGCGGGCGAAGGCGTATTCGTGGCTGCCCCAGCGCATCGGCTTGGGGATCGGCATGGCGGCGATGGCTTCGCGCAGGATCTCCGGCAGCAGGCTGGCGGTCAGTGCGCCCGGGGTCACCGAACGCAGCACGAAACGCTCGCCCTTGGCGTCGGTGGTGCGCTCCAGCGCGGTCCAGTCGATGCCGGCCTTGGCGGCAAAACCCTGCAGCGCCTTGGTCGGCTCGCCATTGGCATCCAGCGCGATGTTCAGATACGGGCCGAACACTTCCGAGTGCTGCTCTGGCTGTTCGATTTCCACGCCCGGCAACAACACGGCCAGACGACGCGGGGTCGACAGCGGCTTGGCATCGCCACGCTCAAAGGCCACGCCACGCTTGGCCAGGCCATCAATCACGCCATCAAAGAAGGCCTGCGCCAGGCCCGGCAGCGCCTTGACCGGCAGCTCTTCCACGCCCAGTTCGATCAGCAGTGGTTGCATGCTCATGCCTGCACCTCCTTCGCTGCGACCGCTTCGAGGCGCTTGGCCTCATACAGCTTGGCCACCGCCTGGGCCAGCGCGCGCACGCGCAGGATGTAACGCTGGCGCTCGGTCACCGAGATGGCGCGGCGCGCGTCGAGCAGGTTGAACGAATGCGAGGCCTTGCAGACCTGTTCATAGGCCGGGAGCGGCAGGCCGGCTTCCACCAGCTTCTGCGCTTCCTTCTCGCAGGCGTCGAAGCGATGGAACATTTCTTCCACGTCGGCGTACTCGAAGTTGTAGGTGCTCTGCTCCACCTCGTTCTGCAGGTAGACATCGCCATAGGTGACCGGGGTGCCGTCCGGGCCGTAGGTCCAGATCAGGTCGTAGACGTTGTCGCAGTTCTGCAGGTACATGCAGAGCCGCTCCAGGCCATAGGTGATTTCGCCCAGCACCGGCTTGCACTCCAGGCCACCGGCCTGCTGGAAGTAGGTGAACTGGGTGACTTCCATGCCGTTGAGCCAGATTTCCCAGCCCAGGCCCCAGGCGCCCAGGGTCGGCGATTCCCAGTTGTCCTCGACGAAGCGCAGGTCGTGCACCAGCGGGTCGATGCCCAGCGCCTTGAGCGAATCCAGGTACAGCTGCTGGATGTTGTCCGGGCTCGGCTTCATCGCCACCTGGTACTGGTAGTAGCGCTGCAGGCGGTTGGGGTTCTCGCCGTAGCGGCCATCGGTGGGACGGCGCGAGGGCTGTACGTAGGCGGCATTCCAGCTTTCCGGGCCGATCGAGCGCAGGAAAGTGGCCGGGTGGAAGGTGCCGGCACCGACCTCCAGGTCCAGCGGCTGGATCAAGACACAGCCCTGTTTCGCCCAGAAATCATTGAGGGTCTGGATCAGTCCCTGGAAGGTAATCGAAACGGGGGGAGTCGCGGACATGCTGCCTGAGCCGTACGTAAGGGGTGCGTTAGTATAGCGACCGACCGCGCGATGGCCGCGCCAGCAAGGGGTTTGGGGTGGAAAACGCTGCTGTGGAAGGGATTCAGGCACCGTCACCGCAGGTGGCTATCGCCCCGGGAAGGCTGCAGTTTTCCAACGTCGCCAGCGCCCTGCTGGCCGACGGGCTGGTGGCCGCGCACGACCAGGAGCGGATCCGTTTCTCTGCCCAGGGCGCGCGCAACGCCAGCGAAGTGCACCCGCTGGTGCTGCTGGCCAACCTGAAACTGGCTGCCACAAGCGGGACTGGCGAACTGGGGCTGGAGCGCCTGACCGAATGGCTGGCCGCACGCACCCAGACCCGCTACCTGCGCATCGACCCGACCCGCGTGGACGTGGCCGGTGCCACCGCCGTGGTCTCCCATGCCTATGCGCGCCGTCACCGCATCCTGCCGCTGGGTCTGGACAGCGAACGCGTGCTGGTGGCCACCAGCGAGCCGATGGCACGCGACTGGATACCCGACCTGCAGCACCTGACCCGCCGCCGCATCGACATGGTGCTGGTCAATCCGCTGGACCTGCACCGGTATTCGATGGAGTTCTTCGGCGTCACCCGCTCGGTGCGCGGCGCCCGCAGCGACGCCCGCGACAACAGCAACGGCGTCACCCCGCCCAGTTTCGAGCAACTGGTTGAGCTGGGCAGCGCCGGTGACGTCAACGCTGACGACCACCATGTGGTCAGCATCGTCGACTGGTTGCTGCAGTACGCCTACGAGCAGCGCGCCAGCGACATCCACATGGAACCGCGCCGCGACAAGGGCCGGGTGCGCTTCCGCATCGACGGCGTGCTGCACAAGGTGTTCGAACTGCCGCCGTCGGTGATGACCGCGGTGATCAGCCGGGTCAAGGTGCTGGGCCGCATGGATCTGGCCGAGCGCCGGCGCCCGCAGGACGGTCGTATCAAGACCCGTTCGCCGGGCGGACGCGAAGTGGAAATGCGTCTTTCGACCATGCCCACCGCGTTCGGCGAGAAGTGCGTAATGCGCATCTTCGACCCGGACTCGGCGTTCAAGAGCATCGAGCAGCTGGGCTTCAGCCCGGAAGAAGCCGCCGGCTGGAACGAGCTGGTGGCGCGGCCGCACGGCATCGTGCTGGTCACCGGCCCCACCGGCTCCGGCAAGACCACCACCCTGTATTCCACGCTCAAGCGCCTGGCCACGCCGGACGTGAACGTGTGCACGGTGGAAGATCCGATCGAAATGATCGCGCCCGAGTTCAACCAGATGCAGGTGCAGGCCAATATCGACCTGGACTTCGCCTCCGGCGTGCGCACCCTGCTGCGACAGGACCCGGACATCATCATGATCGGCGAAATCCGCGATCTGGAAACCGCACAGATGGCGGTGCAGGCCTCGCTGACCGGCCACCTGGTGCTGTCCACCCTGCACACCAACGACGCGCCCTCGGCGATCACCCGCCTGCTTGATCTGGGCGTGCCGCATTACCTGATCGCCTCCACCGTCAACGGCGTGCTGGCGCAGCGACTGGTGCGTACCCTGTGCCCGCACTGCAAGGCGCCGGACACCTTGGATGACAACGATTGGGCACCACTACGTCATGCCCATGAAGCATTACCAGATGTGGTCACGGCATATGCGCCGGTCGGTTGCCTGGAGTGCCGGCGCACCGGTTACATGGGCCGGATCGGCCTGTATGAGCTGCTGCCACTGGGTTCACGGCTGCGCGCCCTGATCACCCGCGACATGGATCTGGCCGGATTCAGCAAAGCCGCGGCCGCCGACGGACTGCGCACCCTGCGCCGCACCGGGCTTGAAAAGGTGGCCGCAGGGCTGACTACAATCGAGGAAGTCCTGTCAGTACTGCCGCCACCGGAATGAAGTCCCAGCCGTTCTTGATCGTTGAAACCGGGCAGCCGTTCCCGACCCTGCGCCGCTACGGCCGCTTCCCACACTGGATCCGCGTGGCCGCCGGCTTGGAAGAGGCCGACACCGTCGTGGTGAACGTCGAGCACGGCGAGCAGTTGCCGGCGCGTGGCGATTTTGCCGCCACCATCGTCACCGGTTCGGCAGCCTTCGTCACCGACCGCGCCGACTGGAGCGAGCGCAGCGCCGACTGGCTGCGCGACGCCGCCCACGCCGGCATGCCGCTGCTCGGCATCTGCTACGGCCACCAGCTGTTGGCGCATGCCTTGGGCGGGGAAGTGGCCTACAACCCGGCCGGGCGCGAGTCCGGCACCATCCAGCTGGAGCTGGAAGCCCCGGCCTCGGCCGATCCGCTATTCGCCGGCCTGCCGGCCAGTTTCCCGGCCCACGCCACCCACCTGCAGACGGTATTGCGCGCGCCCGAAGGCGCCACCGTGCTGGCGCGCTCGGTGCAGGACAACTGCCACGCCTTCCGCTGGGGCGAGCAGGCCTGGGGTCTGCAGTTCCATCCCGAGTTCGCCACCCACCATATGCGCGGCTACGTCCGCGCCCGCGCCGACTGCATCGCCCGTCATGGCGGCTGCGCCCGCAGCGTCGCCCGCGAGGTAAGCGCCGCGCCGCTGGCCCGCCAACTGCTGCGGCGCTTCGTGCGGCATGTGCGCCGCGAGACGCATTGAACCTGCGGTTGTCTTGTGGGAACGGCGTCAGCCGCGAAGCCGGCAATGCTGCAATGGCGGGCATATCCGCAATCTGAAGATTCAAGGGCTTCGCGGCTGACCCCGCTCCCACAAAGGCCGAAGGGCCAGCCCCAAGTAGTGCCGAGCCATGCTCGGCAGAAGCTTTCCCGGCAATCCAACCCGTAGTGGGGGGGGGGGGGGGGGGGGGGGGGGGGGCGGGGGGGGGCGGGGGGGGGGAGCGGGGGGGGGGGCGGGCACGCCCGCCGCCCCCCCACACGACAGCGAGCAAAGCCCGAGACGAACAACCCC